>CALXAE010000131.1 GCA_944386205.1 uncultured Clostridia bacterium | reverse complement strand
GATACAGATGAGCTATATGTCAAATCTCCAGAAGAAATGTCAGAATATTTTAGTGCATTTCCAGATGCGATAGAAAATACCGTAAAAATTGCAGATAAATGTAATGTGGAATTTGAATTTGGACATACCATATTACCCAACTATGATGTACCACCAGAATATCCAACACATTATGATTATTTCAAAAAACTTTGTGATGATGGTATTAAAAAGAGATATGGAGAAAATCCAAGTAAGGAAATTCTAGATAGAGCAGAATATGAAATTGGTGTTATCAAAAAAATGGGATATGTGGACTATTTCCTAATTGTATGGGACTTTATCCATTATGCGAAAACCCATGATATTGCAGTAGGACCAGGAAGAGGTTCAGGTGCAGGTTCTATTATTGCCTATGCCATTGAAATTACAGATATTGACCCAATGAAATATGATTTACTGTTTGAAAGATTTTTAAATCCGGAAAGAATTAGTATGCCTGATTTTGATGTCGACTTTAGTGATACACATAGACAAGAAGTTATCGACTATGTATCTCGAAAATACGGGCATGACCATGTTTCACAGATTATTACATTTGGAACGATGTCAGCAAGAATGGTTATTCGAGATGTGGCAAGAGTATTAGATGTACCTTATGCAGAAGCAGATGCATTGGCTAAAATGATACCAAATGAATTACATATAACCATTAAAAAAGCATTAGAGCAAAACATAGAATTACGAGAAAAATATGAAAATGACCCACAAGTGAAAAACTTATTAGATATTGCAATGGGGTTAGAAGGAATGCCAAGGCAGGCGTCTACCCATGCATGTGGAGTGGTTATTACCAAAGACCCAGTTGACACCTATGTTCCTTTGTATGTTCGTGACGGACAAATTTCTACCCAATATATCATGACAACTCTAGAAGAATTAGGGCTATTGAAAATGGACTTCTTGGGATTAAGAACACTAACCGTTATTCAAGATACAATTGAAATGGTGGAAAAAGATAGAGGAATTAAAGTCGAATTTGATAAAGAAATGGCAGACCCTAAGGTATATAAATTATGGCAAGAGGGAAAATCTTGCGGTATTTTCCAATTTGAGTCACAAGGAATGACAAACTTCATGAAGGAACTAAAACCAGACTGTTTAGAAGACTTAATCGCTGGTGTTTCTCTATACAGACCAGGACCAATGGACCAAATCCCAAGATATATTAAAGGAAAACAACATCCTGGGCATAATGAATATACACATCCAAGCTTAGAGCCAATTCTAAATGTAACTTATGGATGTATGGTATATCAAGAACAAGTTATGCAAATTGTTCGTAACCTAGCAGGCTATTCTCTAGGAAGAGCTGATTTAGTAAGAAGAGCTATGGGAAAGAAAAAGCTAGATGTCATGGCAAAAGAAAGAGAAATTTTTATTAATGGACAAGTAGATGAAAATGGAAATGTTATTGTACCAGGTTGTGTAAGAAATGGAATTGACGCAGAATCAGCCAATAAAATTTTTGATGAAATGGCAGAATTTGCAAAATATGCATTTAACAAATCTCATGCTGCATGTTATGCAGTAGTAGCTTACAGAACAGCCTACTTAAAAGCATATTATCCAGCAGAATTTATGGCAGCAACCTTAAATAGTTATCTAGGAAACTTAGATAAAGTACCACAATATATTGATGAATGTAAAAAATCGGGAATTGAAATCTTAAAACCTGAAATCAATAAAAGTAGTACCAAATTTACAGTTGAAGATGGCAAAATACGATTTGGTTTAGGTAGTATCAAAAATGTAGGAACCACACCAGTTGACAATATCGTAAAAGAAAGAAACGAGCATGGAGAATACAAAGGATTTACAGACTTTTGTGAAAGAATTGCAGATGAAGCAGTCAATAAAAAATGTATTGAAAGTTTAATAAAAGCAGGGGTATTTGACAACTTTGAACAAACAAGAAGCACCTTACTTGCTTCATTTGAAAGTATAGTAGATACCATTCAAAGTGGTAAGAAAAAGGGATTTTCAGGACAAGTATCCATGTTTGATTTAGGCTCTGAAGAAGATAAAAAAGAAATGAATGAAAAGAAATATGTATTTGAAGAGCATGAAGAAATGTCAGAAAAAGAAATGTTATCAGCAGAAAAGGAAATGCTAGGAATTTACATATCAGGACATCCATTAGAAAAATTAAGAAGTCAAATCGAAAAACAAACCAATATCAATACAATGCAAATGAAAGAAATCGATGAACAAAATTCTTCAATGCAATATGATGGTGGAGAAATGAACTTAGAAAAGCCAAAATTCATAGATGGAGACCGTGTCAAATATGCAGGAATTATTACATCAATCAAAAAGAAATATACAAAAAATAACAAGATTATGGCATTTGTCACAATTGAAGACTTATATGGTCAAGCAGAGGTTATCGTATTTGAAAATGCCTATATGAAAGCAGGAGCAAGCCTAGCAGAAGAAAATATCGTATTAGTTGAAGGAAGGCTAAGCATTCGTGAAGATGATGCAACAAAAATTGTAGCCAATGATATCAAAGACTTTGGAGAACAAAAACATAAAATTTTGGTATTAAACATTACAAATGCTGATGAAGAAGAAAAAAAGAAATTAAGAGGCGCCATAAAATATTTTAATGGAGACAAAAATAATATGCCTGTTTTTGTTAGAGTAAATGATGAAAATAAAAGTTGTGGACAAATGTATGTAACAGAAGAAATATTAGATGTCTTTAGATGGATAATTGGAAATGAAAATGTGTT
>CALXAE010000130.1 GCA_944386205.1 uncultured Clostridia bacterium | reverse complement strand
TATTTGCTAGTAAATATAAATTATATTTACCAACAGAAGAAGAATTAAAGGCTGAAATAGAAAGTCAAAAAGCAATATTTGAACTGCAACAACAAGAAAAAAAGCAAAATGATGAAGAATAGAGTTTATATTTTAATTTTACAGATTTGTTAAAAAATGGGGGGAAAAGTGGAAAAGCATGAATTGGTTGATATAAATGGCAATAAAACTGGTAAAATTTTAACGCATATAGAAGCTCGTGACCCTAATAATGTACCAAATGGATATTATATATCAGTTGTTGGAGTTGTTATAATCAATGATGAAAATGAAATTTTACTGCAGAAACGTAGTAGATATAAAAGAGCTAATCCTAGCAAATGGGGAATATGTGGTGGAAAAGTAGACTTAGGAGAAACACCACTTGATGCAGGAATTCGCGAAACATTTGAAGAAATAGGTATTCGTTTAAAGAAAGATGAGTTTAAATTTTTAAGTATGAATACAAATGAAAAATCACATTTTACAGTATATTATGTTAGAAAAAATGTAGATATAGATGAATGTAGAATACAGGAAGAAGAATTAGAAGAAGTAAGATATTTTAAAATAGAAGAATTAGAAGAACTAGATAATGAAGGCTTTGAATGGTTAGATGATTTAAAGAAAATTATATGAAAATTGCAACATTATGTTGCAAAATTTAAAGAGGAGATAATAAAAAATGGAAATTATTAAATATGATAATGCTTTAAAAGGAAAGAATAGTGCCAAGTGTAAAACATTGGAATATTCATTTAATGATAAAAAAATAGATTTAGGTATAGCAACAATAAATGGAAGATATCCAGATAAAGGATATGGAGTAAATCTTGTAAGCAAAGAATTAATATATGTTATAGAAGGCAAAGGAACGTTAAATTTTGAAAATGAAAGGATTGAATTTTCAAAAGGTGATGCTATTTTAATAGAACCTAATGAAAAATATTATAATGATACAGATTATTGTGTAATATCTATGACATGTACACCAGCATGGTTACCAGATCAACATAAGTTAATAGATTGAAAATGAAAGTGAGTTAAATGAGAATTTTATTGATTTTTTAATAAAGGCAAAGAAATCAACTTATGCTAATAGTACAAGAGTTATTCCTGTTAGAGGTATAAGCCAATTTGAGAATAATGGATATGTTTATACATTTAAAACTACAGGAACCATTGAAAATTTTGACAGAATAGAACAAATATATATAAATAATAATTTGATTCACGAACTACATTGTTCAGGAGGATTAATAAAATAATAAGTGAAACTATATATAAAATTATGGGGGATGCCACAACAAGAGTAGAAGAAATGGTTGAATGGAATGAGGTGGATGTATTAAAAGTAGCACATCATGGCTCCAATAGTAGCACTAGCCAATTATTTTTAGAAAAAATTAAACCTAAATATGCAATAATTTCAGTTGGAAGAGATAATTCACATAATCTTCCTGATATAGATATAATCGAGAGATTAAAAAACAATAATATTAAAATATATAGAACAGATGAAAATAATACAATTTGGCTTACTAGTGATGGAACAGGAATTTATATAAATCCTTTAAAATATAATTTAGATGGAACTGGAAGAAAGCAAGCAATATTTCTTGAAAGAAAGTATCGTTTAGCTTTCTTTTTTAACTATCATGAGTATGAGGCAATTCAGCTCGTCTAACTACATGATATAATCCATCATCTTGTAATTGAAGTTTGATAAATCCATCATTAACTAAGCCATTTAATTCTTGTTTATAAATCATTTCGTTTGGAATATTATATTCTTCATGATTAAAATAACATTGAATATGATTTTTTTCAATTGCGTTAATATCAAGTAAGGTGTCTTTTGGTAACTGTGATAATCTATAAGTAACATCTGACTTAGCTAAATAATCTCGTAATTCATGTATAAATTTATCTACAAAAGTATCTTTTAATTTTGTCTTATGAAGTGATAAATCAAGTTCACGCAATCCATCAGATAAAGAATTAAAAAAATCATTCATGAAAAAAACCTCCTTTTGAAATAAAATTATTATTAATAAAAGTAAATAGATTATACTATGGATTAGGAGAGAATTCAATAAAATAAGAAAAATTTAGTTATTATTGATAATTATTATTTTCTATGTTGATATATCAATTAGAAAAAACGAGAAAGAGAGTATATATATATGAGAATAGGAATTGATATAGATAATTGTATATCTAATTTTGATGATACATTATTAAAAGAATATTTAAAACATGATAAAGAGTTAAGAAACACAGGGATTATAAATGAAAGTCCAGAATATTTAAGAAAAGGAATGTTCGATTGGACAGAAGAAGAAAAAAGTTTTTATAATGCAAATATTGAGGAGTTTGTAAAAAAACTAAAGCCATTAGAAGATTCATCTTATTACATTAAAAAATTAAAAGAAGATGGACACGAAATATATATTATAACTGGAAGAAATAATGGAGAATATACAAATCCTAGTGAATTAACTAAAGAATGGTTAGCTAAATATGATATTGTCTATGATAGACTAATATTTACAAATGCTTATGACAAACATGCAAAAACAGAAGTATGTTTGAAAAATAATATTGACTTAATGATTGAGGATAGTACAAGAGATAATAATATATCAATAGAAGAAGGAACAGAAAAAAGTTATGATGAAATTATTAAAATATGTAATTGGTTAAATTTTGATTATACTAACAAAGTATTTAAAGGTTCAACTGATTATATAGTAAATGACTATAATGAAAA
>CALXAE010000129.1 GCA_944386205.1 uncultured Clostridia bacterium | reverse complement strand
TTGTTTTTTCTTGTAAACTTTTAAAATTCTATTTTGCATACAATTTTCTTCCTTCTTTTACTATCAATCTAGATTACATTTTTCTATTATATAACTTTTAAATTTTTTCATTTTTTCAAATCATTTTTTATTTTCGCTTTCTAATTTTTTTATAAATAATTTTATTTTTTTAATATTTATTATTTTTTTATTTAATTATTTATATTAATTAAAAATAAAATTAGTTTATTTTTTATTTTAATGATTTTAATTTTTTATATTATATTTTTCATTTTATTAAAATTTATATTATTTTTTATTTATTATTTTTTATAATTAATTTATTTATTTTTTTTATTAAATTTATTTATTTTATAATTTTTTATTTTTTTATATATTTATTATTTTTATTTTATTAAATTTATTTTTTAAAATTATTTTATAAAAATATTTTGATAAGTTATTACTTTTATAATTTATTACTATTAAATTTATTTTATCATTTTTGTTTTGATTTAATTCTAATAAATTATTTTGGTTGTTTTCTGCAACAATAATATTTATATTTTTATTTTTTATATATAATTTTTTTATTGGTATTTTTTTATTAATGTAAAAAACATTTATAATTATATAATACTTGTTATTGCTATATTTTTTAATTAAATTTTTTAATATTTTTATTTTTATTAATTCATTTTGTCGTTTTAAAATATTATTTATATTTATAATTTCTATAATATTTTTATTTATTATTTTTTCTTTTAATTGATAATTTATTTTTAACTTCAAATATAATTTATCTATTGTTTTATTTATTTTTATAATTTTTTTATTTTCCAATCTTTTTATTTTTTTATGATTTATTTTTAAATTTATCCTTACTATTTTTTTATTCTTTATTAATAATTTTTTTATTATTATTAATTCTAATATTTTTCTATCTACTTTATTTCTTCCAAATATACAAATAACATTATTTTTATTTTTTTCTTTTTGCATTAAATTATTATTATTTATTTTTTTTATTATTAAATTATTTTTTATTTTATTTATAATTTCTATTATCACTTCTATAAATAAATAATTATTTATTTTATTATTAAATAAATTGATTATTTTTTTATCATTTATTTTTTGGCTAATCAAATGATTTTTTTTATTAATTTTAAAATTATTATTTTTTGTAAATTTATTTTCTTTTTTATTTTCTTTTAATTTTTTTATTAATTTATTTATACTAATTATATGATTATAATAAATATCATTTATTTTATTTTTTATTAATTCTTTTTCTAGTTTTTGATTATATAGAATAATTATAATTTTTATTTTTTTATTTGTATTTTTTATCAATTTTATTAATTTTATAAAATTAATTTCTCCTGGTATTTTTTCACTAATAATGATTGTATCTATTTTTTTATTTTTTTTTAATACATCTAAAATTGCTTCTTTATATAAAATATTTTTATTTTCTGTTATTTTATTTTTATTTATTTTTTTTAATATATTTTCTTCTATTATTGCTGTTATAATTTTAGCCATCCTTTTTTTCTCCCTTTACGATTTCATATTCTTCATTTGAACATTCTATTTTGGTTAAAATATGATCTTCTCCAACAAACATTAAACATTCTCCTCTTTTTAGTGATTTTATTTCTATTTTTTCTTTCTCTGATAAATTTGCATATTCTGATAATACTTTTATATTTTCTTCTTCCAATGCAAAAAAGGTTTTTATGCTTGAATTATTTAATATACTTTTTCCATATATTCCATCTTCTAGGCTAAATAAGTCAGAAATATCTTGTGTAATGGCTACACTACTTCCTCCATATTTTCTAATTGTTTTAAATATTTTATATATAAAACTTGCTACATTTTTATTAGAAGTTACCCCTATTAGTCTCCATATTTCATCTAAATAAATTGCTTTTTTTTCTTTTCGATTTTCTTTTATTTTGTCCCAGAAAATATCTGTAAATAAATACATTCCATATTTTAAATTTTCTTCACCTAATTCATATATGTCTGCAATAATTAATTCATTTTTTAATTCTATATTTGTATAATGATTAAAAAATTTCATAGAGCCTTTTACAAATGGAATTAATTTTATTGCAAATTTTTCTGTTTTTTTATCTTTCTTTAATTTTTCATATAAATCTTCTAATATTGGCATATCTTTTTTATTTTTAAATATTATTTTTTTATTTTCTTTTTTATATAAAGATTTATCATCAAAATTAATATTTTTTTCTTTATAGGTTTCAATTAATTTTTCTTCTATTAAAGCTTTTTCTTCTTCATTTAATTCTCCAAAGATTAAATTGAAAAATCCTATTAATTTTCCTATCTTTGTTGCTAAATATCCATTTTCTCCATCTTCTACGCTCTCTTTTCTAATTTCTAAAATATTAATATATGTATTGGAATTGGGACCAATAATAATTCTAGTTCCTTTTAGCTCTTCGCTTAAACTCACATATTCTCTTTCTGGATCAATAATATATTGCTTTATTCCCATTAATCTATAACGTAAAATTAATAATTTTGTGTAAAATGATTTTCCTGCACCACTTGTCCCAAATATACATATATTGGCATTTTTATATTTCTGTGTGTCATATCTGTCGATAAATACTAGTGAATTATTATAAATATTCGTTCCAATAAAAATTCCTTCTTTATCAAATATCGATGATGAAATAAACGGATATGTTGATACAAGACTTGATGTTAATATATTTCTTTTAGCAACATTTTTTACAAGTTTATTATTTTCCATTATAGGTAAACAACTTTTAAATACTTCATCTTGCCTGAAGTTTGCCCTTCTTGTTTGTAACCCTTTACTTTGTGATATTCCTTCAATTTTACTAATTAAATATTCTAATTCTTTAACATCTTCAGCATAAACTAATAGATAAATATATAAATAATAAATTTCTTCATTATTCACTTGCATTTCTTTCCTTATATATTTTGCATCTCCATAAATAGAAGTTGCAATATCTATATCTTGTCTATTTTCATTGTTACTTTTTACTTCTAACCCAACATTTCCTATATGATAAGTTAATTCTTTTATAACTCTATAAGAATCTTGTTTTTCATAAAATATGGAAATATTTACATTTATGTTACTTTCTATAAGACTTTTTAATATTATATCTGTTTGTTCTCTATAATAATCTACAACTATTATTCCTGTATAATACATATTATCTATTTCTATATATTTAGGATTTTGAAAATTAATATATGCTGGCGAAATTTTATCTTTTTCAAAAATCGTGCCTTCTAAAATTTCTAATTTTTTTTCGTTATTTTTTTTATTAATTATTTTTTTTAATTCTATTTTTCTTCCTCCTTTGCTTGATAATTTTTATTAAAATATTTTTTCGTATTTAAAAATGAAAAAAATATTTTTAATATTTCTTCTTTTTCATCAATGACCATAACCTTATTTCCACATCTGGATAAGCATTCTTTTATTTTTAAATAATTTTCATTTAATTCTTGTTTAATAATTTCTATATTTTTTTCTTTTTTATTAATTGGATGATTTTTTATGATGATAAAAAATTTTTTAGAAGATGATTTTTTATTATTATTTAAATTAGAAATATATTGAATATAATTTTCAGATAAATTTTTTAAATATTTATTTTCTTTTTTTAAAATAACTTTTTTTATTTTTGAAATATGATGACTTAAATCTTCTTTATTACTTTGAATTAAAATTTGAATATCAAACTGACAAGTTTTTAAAAATATTTTATAGGAATTTAAAATGGATTCCTTTTCTAAATCTGATTTTAAATTATAATTTATAGGACTAACTTCTAATATTTTTATATATGTATTATTTTCTGTTTCTACAATTCCATCTTTATAAATAGAATTAATTGGTATCCATTCTTGGACTGTTTGCTTATTAATAATTTATCACGCTCCTTTGAATGCATTTTACATTATTTTACAATTGTTGTCAAGAAAAACTTCTCGACAAAATTCGACTTTCTTATTTTTTATAAATATTAATTACTATTATTTTTTTATAATTTATTTATTAATTATTTATTTTAATTTAATTTTTAATTTTATTATTTATTTTTTAGTTCTATTTTTATAAAAAATAAAATAATTCAATAATATTTTATTTAATTAAATTTACTAAAAAAAATTTTTATTTTTTTGAATAGTTTTTTTCTTTTTGAACATAATAAAAATATAAGGTTAATAATAGTTAAACGAAGAGTAATAATAGATTTTGATTAGTTTATTATTATTCGAGCAAAGATGTAATATGGTGTTTTTTGAAATATTATATTATGTCGGCGATGTGAATATATTACTTGTTTGTATGCTGTATTTTTATTATTATATTAATTTTAATATTTATTTTAATTTTTGTTTTAATATTTATTTTAATTTGTATTTTAATTTTTACGAGTGATGGCAAAATAATATGTAATATATTTTAGTTAAGATTATTCTTATATCTCCTAGTGATTATTTTTAGTCCCTCGCTTGGATGAATATAGTTGCTAGTGGTGTATTAATGGTCGAGTGAAGGATGAATATATGTGGTTGATAGTTTATTCATATAGCAATATATGTTAGATTTGAAAGTTATTTA
>CALXAE010000128.1 GCA_944386205.1 uncultured Clostridia bacterium | reverse complement strand
TCTAAAACTA
Organism: uncultured Clostridia bacterium; assembly: GCA_944386205.1. Taxonomy (GTDB): domain Bacteria; phylum Bacillota; class Clostridia; order TANB77; family CAG-508; genus CAG-269. Next base: position 3,686 of record CALXAE010000128.1, on the reverse strand, counting down.
ACTTAATGATAACATATCTACTTGCAAGAGTCAATAGTTTATGATAAAATAATATAAAAAAATAACTGTATTATATAAAAGGTTAGGTGAACTTATGAAAAACTCAAATGAAGATGTTATTGATTTTATTAAAAATAGAAAAATTAGTAATGTAACTAGATTATATGTAGATAGAAATTTAAGAAAAGAATACCTTACTTATATGAGCTACAAAAAGGTTAAAAACGATTTTGAAGCTATTTTAGTTCAAAAAGATAATCGTATAGGTTCTTTGCTTTGTAACTTCTTAAATTGTGATTTTAAGGCTATTCAAAGTGTTAAGAATTTTGTACAAGAATATAGTTTAACTTTATTTGCAGAAATAACAAAAAAGGAATTAAAAAATACCTATACTGTAAATGAGTATGAAAAGTTAATAAATGAATTAGTAGAAAAATCTGGAGATAAATTAGAAAGCATAAAAGAAGATTTTATTTCTGATGTAAATTACTTATTTAATATTAATCAATTAGAAGAAATAAAAGATTTAACACCATTACAAAGATTTTATGTTTTAACTATGAGCAAGAATAACAGTAAAGCATTATCACATTTTGAAAATGATAAATTGAATATTGCACTTGGAGATTTATCAAGATTAAACACACCGTTAAATATTATTGATGAAGATCAAGCAATAGAAATTGCTGAAGTGAATAAAGATAGAATCTTACCAATACCATATACTTTTGAAAGTAATGATATCTGTCAATTACTGATTATCGAACTTCAAGAAATCGTTTGTATGGACAAGTTTGAAATTAAAAAGTGCAAGAATTGCGGAAAATACTTTGTTCCAGAGAAAAGGACAGATGAGTTATATTGTAATAATATTTATGAAAATGCTAGAACTTGTAAGGAGATTGGTTCTTTTAAGGTAAAACAGAAAATGATAAATGATGATGATGATTTGAGAACTTATAGAAATGTTTATCAAAAACTATTATTAAGGACAAGAAGAAATCGAGATAATATACAATATGAAAAGGAATTTGAGAAGTTTAAAGAAGATAATCGAAAAATGCGTGATAAACTTGATAAAGGTAAGGTTACTTATGAGGAATATGTGAAGTGGTTAAATGAAATATAAATTTATATGAATAAATAAGATTTATAATTAATATGTGGAGGAAAAATGGAAAAAGAAAGTAAATATGAAAAAATATTAACTAGTGAACATCACATGTTGATTAAAGAAAGAAAAACAAATAAATACATAATTGCTAATAAATATAAAATAAATAGAAAAAAATTATATTCTGTTAAAATAAATAAAATCACGCCTGAAATTATTGGACAATTAAGACAAAAAATGGAAAAATACGACAAGATGTATGAACGATACACAAATAAATATGTAGAATATGATCCAGAGAAAAAGAGTAAAGAACTTATTTCAATATTCAAGGAAGATTTACCACATAATGGATTTTATTACAGAAAAACTCAAGTAAAGACTGGATTGATAATGTTCCATTCAGGTATTCAAGGTAGGCATTGTATATGTGAAGCAGAAGTTGGCACTGGAAAAACATTTGCGTATCTTATTGCTAGTATTTTATTTAAAAAATATAGTAGTAGAAATAATTATTTTTATGATGAATATACAGGGGTAAATACTAGAAAAACAATAGTAATTAGTACAAGTAGCATTTCTTTACAGAATCAATTGATGGGAGATATAAAAAGGTTATCTGACATATTATTAAATTGTGAAATTATAAAAAAGCCTTTGACGGCAATAATCAGAAAAGGAAAAGAACATTATATATGTGATAAAAAATTAGCTACTCTTTTAGACAAAAAGAATACTAGTGAATATAGGTATTTAACAGAGAAAAGTGAGGATATAGATTTAGACAATCATAAAGAAATTAAAAATGATATAAAAATGAAAATAAAAGTTAAATCATGTAGCAACAGCTGTTTATATGTTCATAAATGCAGATATAAAAGTTTTTATAATAAAAACTTTGAAGGAAATTACGATTTCCAAATATGCAATCATAATTATTTTTTAGCAGATTTAAAAGCAAAAAACAGGAAAAATAAGCCACTGCTACCACAATATCAACTGGCTATAATTGATGAAGCACATAAATTGGAAGATGTATCTAGAGATATGTTTGGAGATAAGTTGGAATATAAAGAAATTCAGAATATAATGGAGAAAAGCTCAAATTTTCTATCTAATAGAGAAGATTATTATGAAGTGGTAGGAATTCTTAAAGAAATACAAGATATAAATGATGAAATATTTCAAAAATTAAAAGATAATGTTATTATAGAAAATGAAGATGATGAAGAAGATATAATAAGATACCAGACTTTAGTGGATGGTTTACTGATAGCAAAACTTAAGCAATTGAAGAATAAAATGCTTGAAATTAAAGAATATTTGGATATTACCAATACTTGGAAAAACAATAGTAAAGGTTCAAGTGAACTGTTTCACAAAACAGAGTCAATAATATCAGCAATAGATTTTTTTATAAATAGACCTTCTAATTTTATATATTGGCTTGAAAATAAAAATAATGATAATGTAGTTTTTAAGTTTATTCCTAAGGATTTAAGTAGTCAATTATATAAGCAACTATTTAATAATGAATTTCCTGTAATATTAACATCTGGAACATTATCAGTACAAGAAAGTTTTGATTATTATAAAAAAAGTATTGGACTAAATAAAACTAAAGAAATAAATGAAATATCAGTAAAATCTCCATTTGATTTTAAGGAAAATTGTATAATGTATATTCCTGAAAATATGATATATCCAGATCCGAAAAATTCAGATTATATTAATTATTTAATAAATGAAATAGAACAACTAATAGAAATAACAAATGGAAATACACTAATATTATTTACAGCTTATAAAGTTTTAGAGCAAGTATTTGATGGAGTAAAAAAGAAAAAGAAATATCACTATATAAAAGCAAGTAAGAGAAATACTCATTTAGTTTCGGAATTTAAGGATAATAAAAACTCTGTAATGTTTGCAACAGGAAGTATGTGGGAGGGAATAGACATCCCAGGAGATAATTTATCTTCTTTAATTATAGCAAAATTACCGTTTCCTATTCCAGATCCAATATATAAATATAGACAGACATTGTATTCAAATCATGCAGAGTATTATGACAAGGAATTATTTCCTGCTATGGTAGTAAAACTTAAGCAAGGAATTGGAAGATTAATAAGAAATGAATTAGATACAGGATGCATTAGCATACTTGATAGTAGAATAAATAAACCAAGATTTAGAGAGAAAGTAATAACATCTTTACCAGATTGTAATATAACAAGTGATTTAGAAGAAATAAAACAGTTCCTTATAAAAAAGAAAGATATTTCTTATTTTGAAAATAATAATTGAAAGGTGAATAGCTAAAAATGAATGAGAAAATAAATATTTTAGAAAAAGAAATACAAGTTAATGATTATTTAACAAAATCAAATTTGCCAGCTAGTGATTATGTAATAAATCCTTATGTTGGTTGTCCACACGGATGTAAATACTGTTATGCCAGTTTCATGAAAAGATTTTCAGGACACAAAGAAGATTGGGGAACTTTTATTGATATAAAGAAATGCAATAAAGAAATAAATATAAAAAAACTAGAGAATAAAACAGTTTTCTT
>CALXAE010000127.1 GCA_944386205.1 uncultured Clostridia bacterium | reverse complement strand
AAACCCATCAAAAAAACTGATAGAATTCTATCAATTTTATTTTGAATTTTTCTATCAGTTTTATTTTAACATTTACAATATAAATATAGTAGAATGTAAATGTAAAAGAACTCTTTTGGAAAATGTAGTCCACCAGAGTTTTAATATAAATATAGTAGAATGTAAATTTAGATAAAACTTTAACTAAATATATGGCTGAAGCGTTTTAATATAAATATAGTAGAATGTAAATTTTTTTGCATAAGAAGAACCACTTTTTGTAAGCAGTTTTAATATAAATATAGTAGAATGTAAATAGTGTATAGGAGGTAGCTTATGGAAGAATCAATACAGTTTTAATATAAATATAGTAGAATGTAAATGTTGAAGAAAAATACAATAAACTCTACGAAGAAGAGTTTTAATATAAATATAGTAGAATGTAAATGAAGCAGGAGAAGATAAAATATTAGAAGGTGATGTTATGTTTTAATATAAATATAGTAGAATGTAAATAATAAATCAACGCCTGCTATACTTTGGGAAACCTGTTTTAATATAAATATAGTAGAATGTAAATGACCAGCGTCCGGAAAAAGTCCGCAAAGACCGTTTATGTTTTAATATAAATATAGTAGAATGTAAATTTAGCAACAATAGTAGTATAACTAGAAGCACTAGGTTTTAATATAAATATAGTAGAATGTAAATTTTTCTTCATTAGTTCTTTTATGTCATATAATTTTATAGTTTTAATATAAATATAGTAGAATGTAAATGAAAGAATTAGAGAAGCTTGTGCATTTAGAGAATATGTTTTAATATAAATATAGTAGAATGTAAATCTAGTTTAAGTAAGGAGCTTAGAGGTGTGAACTCTGTTTTAATATAAATATAGTAGAATGTAAATGTTTTGTAGGGCGTCAAGGTGGCGGAAAAACAATCAGTGTTTTAATATAAATATAGTAGAATGTAAATATATAAAATAAATAAAATGTACATAGAAAGTGCAATAAGTTTTAATATAAATATAGTAGAATGTAAATCTAGATGAATTTGTTGAAATATTTGAAAAATTTAAGTTTTAATATAAATATAGTAGAATGTAAATTTCAAAGGAGCAGTTGTATTCACAACAGATACACCAGTTTTAATATAAATATAGTAGAATGTAAATTTTATTGAGGCAGATTTCGACGCACTTACAGAGTGGGTTTTAATATAAATATAGTAGAATGTAAATTTATAATATAGATAAAATAGACGCGATACGGTGCGTTTTAATATAAATATAGTAGAATGTAAATAATGTTCCGTCATATGTTTTTGAATAAACAGTACCAGTTTTAATATAAATATAGTAGAATGTAAATACTTTTGATTTGGATATATTAAATTAGGATTTGAAAGTTTTAATATAAATATAGTAGAATGTAAATTTTATATCATCTTCTACGCTTTCATATACACTTGGAAGTTTTAATATAAATATAGTAGAATGTAAATTTTTCTGTTGAAATAGAAGAATATGAAAAACTACTTTAGTTTTAATATAAATATAGTAGAATGTAAATCTTATTATTACTGATGGTTTATAAGCTCCTCTTTGTTTTAATATAAATATAGTAGAATGTAAATTCTTTTACATCGGATACTGTAGCTGTAAATGTCTGTGTTTTAATATAAATATAGTAGAATGTAAATACGTATAGCCGTCTGCTTGTGCACAAGAAGGCTCTGTTTTAATATAAATATAGTAGAATGTAAATCTCCATCGCAACTAGAATAAATTTTGTCGTTGTCACGTTTTAATATAAATATAGTAGAATGTAAATACATATTGGGAAGAAGTTGTAGAAAATATAGAAGAGTTTTAATATAAATATAGTAGAATGTAAATTTATATGAACTAACTGTATTTATTAATTTATTCATTGTTTTAATATAAATATAGTAGAATGTAAATATACTTTAATATATTCTTCATATATTTCACACTTTAGTTTTAATATAAATATAGTAGAATGTAAATGAACAATCTGCAGTATTAGAAGAACTAAGCAATCTAGGTTTTAATATAAATATAGTAGAATGTAAATTGTGACATTAATAACTTTTTAAACTTCTTCTTGCTGTTTTAATATAAATATAGTAGAATGTAAATCAAGTAAATCATATTGACGGAAACAAAGAAAATAATAAGTTTTAATATAAATATAGTAGAATGTAAATTTGTTAAATCTTTCGCTTATTTCTTTTAGATTTACGTTTTAATATAAATATAGTAGAATGTAAATAATTCTCTAATGTAATTTATTATTCTTTGTTTTTGTTTTAATATAAATATAGTAGAATGTAAATATTTAATTCTTTTTTTACTTCATCTAATACTACATCTGTTTTAATATAAATATAGTAGAATGTAAATACTTCTATAACTTCTGATATAATTTTAGAGTGTTTTGTTTTAATATAAATATAGTAGAATGTAAATTAATTTGCATTAGCTACACTAGACCAGTTATTTGCGTTTTAATATAAATATAGTAGAATGTAAATTTTGACAAAGTAATGGTTCCAGTTATAACTGCAAAATGTTTTAATATAAATATAGTAGAATGTAAATTTGAAAATCCTAGTGTGAAATATTGAAATCTGCTAGGTTTTAATATAAATATAGTAGAATGTAAATTCTTCTACACTTGCTAATTCTTCTTCTAGTTCATGTTTTAATATAAATATAGTAGAATGTAAATATAATTAGTATAAATGGTAAAAAGGGTTTAATCACGTTTTAATATAAATATAGTAGAATGTAAATGCAGCAACTGGGGTAAATATAGTAAATATGATTATTGTTTTAATATAAATATAGTAGATTGTAAATACAAATGCAGAAGTTCAAGAAAATAGAAATAATATAATTATGGAAATGGACAATATTATAGCAATTAAATATAAATAAAAATTATATCTTTAATTTCATAGGCGTAAACATTATTCCATCAACTGTTTGTTCAGAAGAAATATCAATAAAATCCAATTTATGATAAAATCCAACAGCATAAGGAGAAGAATTAACAGTAATCGTTTTTAGAAAAGGATTTTTATTTTTACATATTTCTATAACATGATTAACTAAATTCCTTGCAATACCTTGTTTATGATAATGTTTATCCACAAATAGTAAAGAAATGTGGACAAAATTTTTGACAGCAATCATACCTACTATAATATCATTAACAAAACAGCCATAAAAATATAGAGAACCATTCATGTACTGCTCTAATATATTATCTAAACTGATAAATTTATAAAATGATTTGATACCTTCTATTGAGTAATAAGGTGCTTCAAACTCATCAAAAACAATACGAACTAAATCTAAAGCTTTTTGTAATTCTTCTTTTTCAATTTTTCTATATGTTAAATTTCTATTTTCAACCATTGTATCAGCTCCTACATACTATGTTTTAAGTTATTTCTTTTTCCCCAAAATCTTCAAAAAACCTTAATAAATATCCATCGGGGTCTTGTACTAAAAACTCCTTATTTCCAAGTAGTTTATCATCTTGTCTATACCAATTTTCCTCAATTTCAAAAGTGATTGGATAGTTGGCATCTTTTAATTTTGAATAAATCATGTCAACAGAATTTACTTCTAATTGAAAATTAATTCCATTTCCAAAAGGATAGGAAAGAGGAGCTAAATTCCATTTATCATTGTCTGAAATTTCTTGCAACATAAATTGAATATCTCCCATTGAAAGAAATACAAACTTATTCTCACGTCTTTCATATTCAATTTTAAATCCTAAAGTTTTATAAAATTTAAGACTGTTTTCCAATTTGCTTACAGAAAGCTCAGGAATAGTTTTATTAAAAACAAGCTCATCATCAGCTCTAATAATTTCACTTTCAAAAAAACGCTCTTGAAATTCAGTTAAAACTCTAATTTCTGCGTTTGAATAATTTTTACCTTTAGGAACAACTATTAGTTTATCATCATTATCATTAGTTCTATGAATAATGGCAATACATTTCCCTTTAAAAGTTTTCAAAGGTTCAAAAACACCTAATATGTAGCAATCCAATTCTTCGCCATCACCACTTATCGTATTTGGAACATACCCATAATTCACAGGATAAATATGATTTGGATATTTTTCTGAGTGTCTACTTCCAAGTGGTCTATCCATCACAACATCAACTATTTTATTCAAAAAATCCTTACTATTTGTCATTTTAAAATCCTTTCTTGCATTATAGGAAATCCTATTCAACAAAAGCTATAATTTAACCAAAGTATAATATGAATGAAAATAAATTTCAATAAAATTGAAAATATTTACAATATATTTTTTACATGATAAAATAAGCACAACAAGGATAAAATATTTTTAGGTATTTGAGAAAGGAGAAGTATATGAAAATATTAATTATTTGTAGCAAAGCATTTTATGATAAAATTGCACCAATTAAACAAAAATTAGAAGAAATGGGACATAGTATAGAATTGCCAAACTCATATTATGAACCAGATGCTGAGAAAAAGGCATGGGATTTAGGAAATAAAGCACATTCTGAATTTAAACAAAAAATGTTAAAAATGAGTGCAGAAAGAATTGCAACAATGGATGCAGTATTAACTTTAAACTTTGATAAAAATGGAAAACAAAATTACATTGGTGGAGCAACTTTTTTAGAACTATATGAAGCATTTATGAAAGGTAAAAAGATTTTTATGTATAATCCAATTCCAGAAGGCATGTTATATGATGAAATATCAGGATTTTCACCAGTTATTATAAATGGTAATTTAGATTTGGTTAAGTAAATGAAAAAGTGAAATTTGAGTAAAATGTAATTATTAGAAATCAAAGATAAATTGATAGAAGCAGAAATGAATTTAGCAAAAACATTGGGAAAGGTATAAGAAAATGATTAAAGTTTTATTTGTATGTTTAGGAAATATATGTAGATCTCCTATGGCAGAATATGTATTCAAGGATATGGTAAAGAAGGAAGGTTTAGAAAATCAATTTTCCATTGCCTCAGCTGCGACAAGTTATGAGGAAGTAGGAAATGATATGCATTATGGAACGAAAGACAAATTAGACGAAATGGGTATTCCTTATACAAAGCATAAAGCAAGAAGAATCGAAAAACAAGATTATCAAAAATATGATTATATCATTGGAATGGAAGAAAGTAATATTCGTAATATATTAAGAATTGTAGGAGATGACGAAGGAAAGAAAGTATATAGATTACTAGATTTTTCAAAAAATCCAAGAGACATCGCTGACCCATGGTATACTGGGAATTTTACAGTTACATATCATGATATAGTAGAAGGTTGTACGAATTTTTTGAATTATTTAAAATCGCATTGTTTATAAGACACTTAACCTTGTTGTATACGAAAAAATTCACATAAGGTCAAGACAAAAGACAATTTTTCTTATACAATACAAAATTAGTTAAAGAAGAGGTAATAAATGGCAAACTATTTTATCAAAATAAAAGAAAAAGAAATACCAGTAATTGTAAGAAATTATAAAAATACAAATTCCATAAAAATATATTTCAAAGGAAATGTTTTAAACATTAGCAAATCAAAGTATTTATCTAATAAAAAAATGCTAGAAGTGATAAAACAGAATGAAGAACAAATCTATGAGCAATATATGAAAATATTGTCGAAAGATAATGACAAAATCAAACATTGGTATACAGGAGAAAAGATAAGCTATAAAGGCGAAGATTTTACAATACAAATGCATTATAGTAATAAAAAAAGGCTAAAAATTATGCTAGATGAGAAGAATAAGGAATTCATAATAGAAATTCCAGAAATGCTAAAAGATGAGGACAATAAAGATATCATTGATAAAGGTGTGAAGAGATTACTTTGCGTAAAAACAAAAGAATATTTAGAAACGCGATTGCCATACTGGAGCCAAAAAATGCATACAGAATATTATGAGTGTAAAGTAGGGGATGCAATAAGCAAATATGGAAGTTGTGTTCCTAGTAAAAAAGCCTTGCATTTTAGTAATAGGCTTATCATGTTACCAGAGGATAAAATAGATGCCATTATTGTCCATGAATTGTCACATATGACTTTTGCAAATCATAGTGAACAATTCTATCATTTGGTTCAAGAGTATATACCTAATTATTTTGAGATTGATAAATGGTTAAAGAAAAATGTTAATAGAGTGATGATATAAAATAAAAAATCCCCTGATACAAATTTTCATCTTTTAACTTTTTATCTAAACCATTTAAAATCCATTTTTTATGCAAATCCCATTTAGGAGCAATTAATAAATCCTTAGGAGCATCTCCAGAAATTCTATGAATAACCATATCAGGAGAAATATGGGAAAGAATGTATGCTAAACAATCCAAATAATACTCTAAGGAAATTGGTTCATATAGACCATTTGCATACATATCTGCTAAAACCGTATTTTTTATTACATATGTATTGTGAATTTTTAAACCCTGGATATGATGCTGGTTTATAAAATTTACTGTATCTTGTATATCTTCAAAAGTCTCATTTGGCAGTCCAACCATAATATGTGCAATAACATCAATGTTGTATTTGTTAAGCAATTTAACAGCATTTGTGAATTGTGCATTTGTATATTTTCTGTTAATAGATTCGCCAATTTTTTCATTTGCAGTTTGCAATCCTAATTCTACAGATACATAATATTTCTTAGTATAAGAATGTAAAAGTTTTACAATTTCTTCATTAATACAATCAGGTCTAGTGGCAACTGATAGACCAATAATTTTCTCATTAATTAACGAACTATCATATTTTTTCCTTAAATTCTCAAGAGAGTCATATGTATTTGAAAAATTTTGAAAATAGACAATAAATTTATTTGCTCTATTAGAACGAGGACTTTTGAAAAAATCTTCTACTTGTGCTGAAATATCTTTAAATGGATTTAAGTGTTCGCCTGAGCCACATTCACTACAAAAAATGCAACCATTGGTACTTAAGCTACCATCTCGATTAGGACAAGTGAAATGTCCATCAATGCAAATCTTCAAAACACGCTCTCCAAATTTGTTCTTATAATATTCATTTAATTTGTTGTATCGATATATATTTTCCATAACATAAATAGTTTAACAAATTTTGTGTAAAAAAACAAATATTTTAGCTAAAACATTGAAAAAATGCTAGTATTTATATATAATGTAGAAAATCCTAGAAATATAATTATATTTTTAGTTGCCTTCTAATGAAAAGAGGTAGTATTATGAAAAAATTTTTATCAAATTACAAATCCACAATAATTCTTTTAGTTGCGATTATTGTTGGAGCCATCGTAGGAATTGTCTTTAAAGAAAAAGCAACTATCGTAAAACCACTAGGCGATTTATTCTTAAATTTATTATTAGTAATTGTCGTTCCACTAATTTTTTTAACAATTACGACATCTGTTTCTAAAATGAAATCACCCAAAAGATTAGGAAAAATTGTAATAACGATTATAGGCGTATTTGTGTTTACATCTATCATAGCAGTATTAATAGGCTTTTTAAGCACATATTTTATAAAATTAGTAGAACCAGAAGATGGAGAACAAATTAGAGCTTCATTGGAACAAACTACAGAAGAAACAGAAAATACAGAGGAACTAACAATTGCTGATAGAACAGTACAATTATTAACTGTTGATGACTTTTATAAGTTACTATCAAAAGATAACATCATTGCATTATTAATATTCTCTATTATTGTTGGAATTGCTATCAACATGACAGGAGAAAAAGCAAAACCAGTAGTGGATTTTCTAGAATCAGCCAATACAGTGGTACATAATATTATAAAAATTATTATGTATTATGCACCAATTGGATTAGGATGTTATTTTGCAGCATTAGTTGGAAGTTTTGGTGCACAAATTGCAGTAGGATATTTAAAAACATTTGTATATTATACAATTATTGCAGTACTATTCTATTTTATAATGTACACCGTCTATGCTTTTTTAGCAGGTGGCAAAAAAGGAATAAAAGCCTTTTGGAAAAATGCCATACCACCTACAATGACAGCATTGGCAACCTGTTCAAGTGCAGCTTCTATTCCAATTAATATTGAAAGTAGTAAGAAAATAGGTGTACCAGATGACATTGCAGAAACTACTATACCATTAGGTTCAAGCTTTCACAAAGATGGTTCCATCATCGGTTCTGTATTTAAAATTATGTTTTTAGTATGTTTATTTGGAACAAGTATGTCAACAGCTGGAGATATTTTAGGAATTTTGGGAATTGCTTTATTGGCTAATTTATTAGTCACAGCAGTACCAATAGGTGGAGGCACGATTTCAGAAATGTTAATCATTTCCATGATGGGATATCCAGTTGCAGCATTACCAATTTTAACAATTATTGCAACAATTATAGACCCACAAGCGACAATGCTAAATGTAGTGGGAGATACAGTTTCCTCTATGATGGTAACAAGGGTGGTTGATGGAAAAGACTGGATGAAAGAAAGTGAAAAAAAATCTGGTTATAGCAAATGAGTACATTTGTATAAAAAAAGAAATATAATAAAATAAATTATTAAAAGGCTAAATATCACTCATATATATTGATATTTAGCTTTTTCTATTTTAAGATTAAAAACTAAAAGTGTTCTATAACGTAAAATTAACTTATTTTGTGTTTATTAGAAAATTTTGATTTTATATAATCTAAAAAAACACACACTATGGCAGAAATAAGAAAAAAGACTAGTATCATTAAAATTTGTTCAATTTGTTCTTCTTTGGGTAAAGCATATAAATAGAATATATAATTGCTAATCATAAAACATTCCACCTTTTACAATAATTAATATGGAATATTTTATCAAACAAGATGAAACAAATCAATATAATATATTCAAAATAATATAAAAAATACAAAAATATCCAAAAAAAAGATTATTTTTTTATAAAAATAGCAATATCATTAATCATGTGAATAGCCTTTTCTATTTCTTCATCACTGTATTTATCTAAAAGATTTTTAGTTTTGTTAAGAACATTATCATCAAGTCCATATAAAATATAATCAGCAGAATGACCACTCAAATCCCTTAACTTTTTAATACTTTTATACATTAAATTACCTCTGCCTTCTTCTACTAATCCTAGAAATTGACTAGAAACACCGATCGCTTTTGCTAATTGTGTTTTATTCATATGTAATTCATGTTCTCTAATATATTTAATTCTTTTACCTCTTAAAATTTGTTCATTTTTTTCTAAATCTGTTTTATTCATCAAAATCTCCTCCATAAAATTTATAGATTTATTAAATTATATTTATTTTACAATATAAGATATTTGAACACCTGGTAAAATATTTTGTAGAATTATGGTATTTTATGGAGAAATATGGTATATTGTCATAAAAAAGAAAGGGTGTGAACAGATGACAACAAAATCTATGAAGTTACTTATTATTGAAGATGATAAGAATGATTGTAACAATTTTATTAACAGTGTGAAAAACAGAAATGATGTAGAAATCATTGGAATCACAGACTCAGATGTCGAAGGATTAACATATGTGCAAAGCAAACGTCCAGAAGGCATCATATTAGATTTAGAACTAAATAACAGTATATCAGGAAATACGGATTCTTTAGCATTTTTAACAGAACTGAAAAAATTGAATTTAGGCTATGACCCAATTGTAGTAGTAACAACACATATCAATTCAAAAAGAATATATAATATTGTCCACAAAAATGGTGCAGATATTATCCTATATAAAAATCATCCAGGATATTCAGCAGATTATGTATTAAACAGAATAATCAGTTTAAGAGAAGTAACACCTCAAAGGACAATGGAAATTTTGAAAGAAGAAATAGAAGACAACAAAAAGAAAATATCAGATTGTATTGCTAGAGAATTAGATTTGATAGGTGTCCCATCTAAAATGGTTGGAAGAAAATATATTCATGATGCTATATTGTATTTAATTGAAAACAAAGAAGATAGCACAAATGTGATTAGATATTTAACAAATATATACAAAAAGTCTGGAAACACAATAACAAATGGTATTCAAAATGCGATCATTCATGCTTGGAATAAAACAGCAGTAGATGACTTATTGGAATATTATAGAGCAAGAATAAATCCAGAAACAGGTATACCAACACCAATGGAATTTATATATTATTATGTAGAAAAGATTGAAAGAGAATTGTAAAAAAGTATGCAATATAAAACAAATATTGTGATGAATAAATGTAAAATTAATCTATAAAAAATGAACATATCATAGGTATTGATTTTAAAAATGAATATTTATGATATGTTTTTTTCTATTTTTCGACATATTTCTACCATTTTTTTCGATAAAAAGATACCGCCTTTTTCGCGTGAAGAGGTGGTAATTTTTATTTATAGAAAACAGAGATGTTTTCTATAAGTACGAGAGAAAAGGTGGTGAGAGGGATGGAAGAATGGTTTGATAATTTCTTAAAATGGCTAAGTTTTTGGCTATAATGTTAAAAAATACAGAGAGATAGTTAATAAAATATTTATTGATTATCTCTTTATTTTTATATATAATATAAGTAAATATAATGAGAAGGAATATAAGAATGGATGCAATAATAGGAACAGAAATGGATAATATAGTGGACATTATAAAAATAGTTTATATTTGTATATTTACATATTATTTAGATTTTAAATTGATAAATAAAAACTTAGAAACAAAGTTGAAAAATAATTTAATAATTATTAGTAGTATGATTATTGTGGCAGTAATCTGTAGATTTATTAAAAATTTTTTAGGATTTTTATATCATATAATTTTAATGATTTTATTAATAAGTCTAATGTTTAAAATATTTTCTAAGAATAGATTTGGATATTCATTACTAGTAACTGTAATATCTTTGAGTATAAATTATATTATATTTTCTATAAGTACATTTCTAGCTTATAATATAGTGATTTTTACTAATATACAAAATATATATTTTAGTTTATTTTTGATATTAATGGTGTATTTATCACTAATTGCTTTATTTAGTAGAATAAAAAGATTTAAAAAAGGTTTAATTTTTTTGCAAAAGAATTTGCAAAATGAATATATTGATATACTTATATTAAATATTGGTATAATGATACTATTTTGCACGGCAATATTATCAGAATATGATAAAATGATTAACAGAAAAGTTTACGTGAGTATGCTTATTATAACAGTAATGATGTTTGTTATAATCCAAAAATCCTTACAGCTATACTACAAACAAAAGTTACAAGAAAGAGAAGTAGAAGAAATCAAAGAAGAGATAAAAAATAAAGACAAAGAAATAGAAGAATTAGAAAAAGAAAATCTAAAATTAAGCAAAACAAATCATTCAATAGCGCATAAGCAAAAATCATTAAAATATGAACTAGAACAATTGTTATTAAAAAACGAAATAGCAGATGAAAATAGAATTAAAGAAAAGATAGAAAACATTTCAAAAGAAATGCAAAAAGAAACAGCAAGTATAGAACTAACAAAAACCAATATTGATGAAATCGACAATATGTTAAAATATATGCAATCAGAATGTGTGAAAAACAAAATCGATTTTCAATTACAAGTACATGGAAATATTCACCATATGATAAACAAATATATTGAAAAATCAGATTTAGAAATTTTATTAGCAGACCACATAAAAAATGCAATTATAGCAATTAATCATTCTGAAAATATTAATAGAAGTATTTTAGTAAGACTAGGATTGATTGACGGATTTTATAGTGTATACATTTATGACTCTGGTATAGAATTTGAGATAGAAACATTAATCAATTTAGGAAATAAACCAAGTACAACACATGCAGATGATGGCGGGACAGGCATGGGATTTATGAATACTTTTGATACACTAAGAAAATCAAAAGCTAGCTTGATTATTGAAGAATACGGAAAGCCAACAAAAGATAATTTTACAAAACTCATCAAGGTTATTTTCGATAACAAAAATGAGTATAAGATATCTTCTTATCGAGAAAAAGAAATACAGGAAAAAGATAAAGTGTATGATTAAAAATATTAGGAGAACTCATACAAAACAGAAATGTTTTTGCGTGAGTTCTCCTAATAAATTCCAAAAAAGATATGAAATATTATAATTCTTGAGGAGCTTGAGTGGTTTCCTTTTCATCAAAGTATTCAACACTATCATTGTCTATGCAATATAATGCTAATTTAGAATTTCTTTGCTTATGTCCACATCCAGCATCTATTCTAATAAAACCTTTTTCAGTATTTTTGAGAATTTTACCAATTTCTGGAGTATGTCCACATATTGTAGTAAATCCAAATTTTTTAGCTTGTTCATATGTACTGTCATCTCTTTCCTGTAACATAAACTCATATTGTTCTCTAGTTAAATCAGTAAATTTATAACCCTCATGACTTTGCTTCATATTTCTAATCATATTTGGATTTTTTGGAGGCATTGCATGTACAAATAAATAATCTTTTCCATTAATATTCTGAGGTAAAGCTACGTAGGAATCACAAAGAAATCTATATATATCGTTTTGTTCTTTAACATCTTTAACGCGTCCTCCAATTAGAAAGTCAAAAATAGTTGTGTTACCTCTATTAGAATTTAGCCACAACTCTATTGTCTTTGTTTCCCATCCAATTAATCCTTTTTCTTTTGCTAAATCTTGGTATATTTTGTCATATTTTTCAAATTCCTGTTTATATCTTTCATATTGTTGTTTGTATTTGTTATCTTCAAATAAACTATAATATCCCATCTCTGATTGATTTCTTTTTCTTCGCATTATAGTGATTAAGTCTTCTTTATGTAGTCCACGTCTTATCATAATTGCAACAGTTTCTAGAAATTGCATTTCATGATTTCCAAGTAAAAAAGTTATTTCTGGATTGTTTTGTGGATTTTGTTTTCTCTTCATAATGTCTTGAAGAATTTGTATTCCACCAGTGCCTCTATCGATAACATCTCCTAAAATATATAGATGGTCGTTATTTTTCAGTTTTTTCATAATATCTGCATATGATCCATACATTCCATGGATGTCACCAACAACATAGCTTTTTCCACCAGTATCAGATTGTTCAGGTGTCGTAGGAGCATTTTCCTTAGCTTCAACTTGCATTTGTATTTTGAACAAATTATTATCAAAATTTTGTTGTCCGGTTTTTCCATTTGACTGTATCATATTTCGACTAGCAATATAACCATTTTTCAAAAAATCTCCACCTAAATATATATAGTCATCTCTTCCTTCTTTTGCTATTAAGCCAGTACTTCCAATTAAACGTTTTATAAAAAAATTAGCAAGTTCCCTACCATAATTTTGCTGTAATCTTTTAAACTCTTTACTTTCTAGGTCTGGGAAAGTTCCTTTTTCACAAAATACCCTTACTACTCTTGTACTTCCATTTTTCATGGGAAAATTTACATAGTACATGTCATATTTATCTAAATGAAGAACTTTTTTTGAAATAGTAATTTTGTTACCATTTATTTCATCTTCTTTAATATAACCCATTCATTGTCCCCTTTCTATAAAAAACAATACTATTAATATTATACAGCAAATAGGATATTATGTCAATTTTGGGGTAGTGCTAACTGAATTCTTAATTAAAAAGAAATTGATATAAATGCAAACAATTTATTGGCAATATGAAATAGAATTTTACTTGCTTTTTAGGGATTTATAAGGTAAAGAAGTAAAAATGGAAGTATATTAGAACAAAAGGGTTTCGTATTAAGAAACCCTTTTAAAAACCAATAATATCATTATAAATTTCAATGGCAAATTTATCCGTCATACCAGAAATATAGTAAATAATACATTTGTAAAAATCAGTTTCATTACGAAAATCAAAAATTACATCATTTACTAATTTTAATTCTTCTCGATTTCCTAAATCATAATAATTTTTTAAAAATCCTAAAAAGCTGTCATAAAGTTTAACAGAAATTTTAGACAATTTATTTCGTAAACTGTTTAGTGTATTTTCTCCATCATAGCATGATTTTAAAGTATCATAAATTTCATTTAAAACCAATTCAAAATATTTCATAGAAGGTTTTAATCTATCAGAAAAATAAATATTTCTATAATTAAACTCTTTAATTTTATTCAACAAATCAAAAGCTTCATCAGAAAAACACAAGCCCTTTTCAGGAGAAGAATTTTTTGCTAAGTCACATACTAAGTAATTAATGATAATCGTATTATTAATTTTCTTTTCTGGTAAATCATAATATAGTAATTTATATAGTTCATCCAAGTGTTCATCCAGAATTCCTAAAGTGATAGCATCTTCAATATCTCTGCCAATATATGAAATTTTATCAGATATTTTCACTACACAACCTTCCCATGTGTATGGAGCATATTGATTTGGTTTAACATAAGTTGATAAATCAATATATTCTTTTCTTGGCCTTAGTGCGTTTTCGTCAATTTCTCCACAATGAGAGATAATTCCATCTCTAACAGCATATGTTAAATCTAAATTATCTTTGTATCTTTCTCTATTTTCTAATAATTCAATACTATCAACAAATTCAAGTCCATTTTTCTCATGCCAGAAAGTACAACCCAAATCTCTTTGAGAAATGGCAGACAAAATTCTTTCTCCACTATGCCCAAAAGGACTATGTCCAATATCATGAGCAACAGAAATGGATTTTGTTAATTCTGTATTTAATCCTAAATAACTAGCAATTGTATAACTAATGGATTCTACATGAGAAACATGTTCACTTCTTGTACAAATATGGTCACTTTCTGGAGAAAAGAAAACCTGTGTCTTATGTTTTAAACGTTTATAAGCCTTAGAATGGATAATCCTGGTATAATCTCTATCAAAAACAGAGCGAATATCTGTTGAACTTGTAAGCAGTGGCTTTTTTCTTTGGGATATATTTTCCCAATCTGGGTGGTTTGTATTTGCAGAATAATCTTTAAAACATTTTTCCATAATTCATTTTTTTCCTTCCTATATATTCAAATGTAGTTTATAATAAAAAAATGAAAAAGTCTATAAATAGATTAAATTTTTATATAATAGGAAAGTGATACTTCCTATTATATAAAAGTCGCTATTGTTCTATTGAAAATAAAAAGATAGCGTAGTATAATGAAAAAGAATTAAAGGAGGAATTAAAATGTTACATGTTATAAAAGATGACTTTGACGAAAGTCCAGAAGATATTTTAAATTCAATTAATAATATGTTAAAAAAGAAAGAAGAAAACAAAGAGGAAGAAAATACGGAAAAAAAGGAAGGTAAGTAAAAATGGCAAATTCAAAATTAATTGTAGTAGAAGGTGCACAAGGAGCAGGAAAAACAACCGTAACAGATTTTTTAAGATATTCATTAAGTTATACAAATTTATATAGATTATGTGGGACTTCAGATACTTCTGTACAAGGAAAAAAGAAAGCAGAAGAGATGTACATCAATTTATTAGAATATATCAAAAAAATGGAAAATAAAAGTATAAATTTGGTATTTGATAGAACTTTTTTTACAGAAGAAAATTATTGTAGACTAGGAAAAAAAGATTATACATTTACAGATGTATACGAAAAATTGTTAGAAGATTTTAGCAAATTAGACTTTGACATATACTATATAACTTTATACTTAGGAGACGTAGAAAACTATCATACAAGATTAAATAGAAAAGATAAAGCAACATTTAAAAATTCAAAATTTGAAGCAGAAAATAGTATTAATCAACAAAGAGTGTATCTAGAAATGGCAGAGGATATCAAAAAGCGTTATCCAAATATCAAAGTTGCGAATATTGCAAATGATAGGGATTTTGAAGAAACCAAAAAAGAATTACGAGAATTTATTGGATATTAAAAAACAAAGAAAAACGAAGAAAAAATGAGAAAATAATTGAAATGGCAAAAAATGGAATTGCCAGAAACTAAAAAAAACATCTTTAAAACAAATAAAACCAAAATGAAATTTGTCATATTTCAATCTCATACTGTATAATATATATCGATGGTGCATTATTCTAGTCATACTTAAGTTTATGAGGGTGGGGCTAAAAATCCACTAAAGGGCATATCGTTGAAGTTTCTTGAATGTGCGCGAAACGCCAAGTTTGCGTGTGTTCAGGAAGTAAGAGATTAGGGTATTATATAATGGCATATATAAGATTCCCTAGTTTCGCGGAGGCTTAAATTTATGATAAATGTATCTTTTTATACATAATTTAAGAGTAACCTGTGATGCGTGCCAAGA
>CALXAE010000126.1 GCA_944386205.1 uncultured Clostridia bacterium | reverse complement strand
AATATAAATACTTTTGTTTTACTTTTTGTAATTGAAAGTTCATTATTATTAATTGTTTCATTTATCTTTTCATCTTTCTCTCCATAAGCTGTAACTTTTATTTTATCTACATCTGCTTTTTCAATAAATACATTTGATGATGAAACATCTACATTAATTTTATCTAATTCTTCTGATTCATATTCTTTTTCAAATATTTTTTCTGTATTATCACCAAAAGAGATTAAAGAGAATTTAACACTATAATCATTATTTCTATTCATAATTGCATATATCATAAAATTTATTAGTGCTATAACTATTATTACTAATATTATGATTAATACAATTTTAACTTCTTTATTTTTCATTATTTTCTTTTTCTCCTTTCATGCTAAAAATCAATTTTATAATTAGTTCAACAAATATAAATACAATCCATAATATCCAAGTAATATGCCATGCACTCGTTAAAAAACTTACTAAAAGATATATAATTAAAAATAGTACTGCAACAATTTGTATCGCTAATGCCTCTGTTTTACTCTCTGCTCCAACTGTTTCTATTTTTATACGACCATCATCTAGCTTTTCAATTTCTTCTATTGCATCATTGATTTCTTCAATATCTTCTTTTATTCCTTTTTTCTCTTTATCTTCTTTATAAGTATTTGGATAAGCTACAAAGAAATATACAATGATAACTGTTGCAATGGTACACAAAGTTGCCCAAATCATAACAGCATGAGCATCTTCATATTTTAACACTTCTGTCATGTATGGTAAACTAAATGTTGCTATACAATAAAGAAAAATACTTACACTTAATACAATTGCCTTTTTCTTATTTCTTTTATTAAAATATTCCATCTGCTTTTTTCTAATTTCTTCTTTAGTTTTTTCTAATTCTAACTTTTTTACTCCTTCTGCTTCTTCAACTTGTTTTATCTCTCCTGTTATCAATTCTTCTGTTGTTATTCCTAAAGCTTTACAAAGTGGTAGTATTTTATCAAAGTCTGGTGTACTTTGATTTGTTTCCCATTTAGATATTGTTTGTCTTGAAACACCTACTTTTTCTGCCAATTTTTCTTGGCTCATTTTAATATTTGTTCTGTATCCTAATAATCTTTCCCCAAATGTCATTTTTTATTTTCTCCTTTCAAATTTCTTAACTAAATTATACTGTAAATTTTGGTTGCACACTACCAACTAGCCTTGGAACTTTGTCAACTAAACTTAACATTTACGTTTTTTTGCTTTTATTATAGCAAATAATATATTGTTTTTCTATTGAAATTTTATTGCTTTTACAATATTCTAAAATTGTATCTGCTTTCGATTCATTATCGAAAGAAGATACAGGATATATATATTTATATTCTCCTGTATCTTCTATTTGGAATTGTGATTAATTATGAGTACCTCTTAATCTTTTATGTGTCATCTCAGTAATACTTTTTAATTCTTCAAAAAGTATATCATGCCAAAAATCGTAAGTCATAGTAGCCAATCTTGGACTAAGCAAAAATATCTCTCCAAAGCGTTTTAAAAACTCTTCTATTACAAAAGTAGTATTCCTCTCTTCTAAAATTAAGGCATTAGTATATTTGTCTACATTAAGCCAAAAGTTTTTATAAAAACATAGATATTTTTCTGATGGAGCTATGAGATTATACAAGAAAATTTTTTCACCAATTGTCCATTTTATACTTTGTAGAATAGGTGCTTCATACTCTAAAGAAAATATTGGCTTCTCTTGGTAATCATCTAATCGAAACAAATCTAAAGTAATGCCATATTTCAAAATCCACAATCGTTCTGCTGGACTTAATTCTTCATTAGTCCTATTTCTCATATAAATTGTAGTTGAAGATTCTGAGAATAATCTACTCTTTTGAATTAAATGAGAACCTATCTCATAATCAGTGATATTTTTTTCCACAAATTGTACTTTAATGCCAAAATAATCCAATAGCCATTTTTCGTCCCAAAGATGGTCTTCTATGCCACACATTGAAAATGCATGACTTAACTCATTTGAAATTTCTTTCAGTTTGGTGCTTTCCGGTTTTAAATTCCGTAATTCCTTTACTAAATCATTAATTAATGTATTCATATATTTCCCTCCTAAGATTTTTCTTCATTTTATCATATTTACATAAAACTGTCAAATGAATTAGGAAGTGATTTTTTCTGTTCTACCAATCTCCATCATGATTATATTTTTAAATTTAGTTCCTAATTTTAGATAATTTATAATTTTTATTAAATATTATATTTACTGAAAAAAATTGATACAAAGCTGAAACTACTTGTCCTATGCCAGTGCAATATGGGGATTTTATGAATGAAACAATCATTCTCAAAATATCTGCCACAATTTTGTTACTGGTTGTTTTTACAGCTGAATATTCTAATTGTAAATAACATGTTTTTATTCTATATATAGGATAAATAATAAAATTCATTAGTTCAAAACTCAAATATATCATTGCAATACCTAAATTCAATTCATAGAAATTATATAAAGCTAAAAACATTATAATAACTGTGCCTAATAATATAAATAACAATTTATATGCATTACTTCTATGGGTTTTATAATTAAATTTATTTTTACTTATATCTATTTTAGCAACAGTAGCAATTGATTCAAAAGCATCCCATTGTGTATCTGTTATTAGAGCTATGAAATTTAGTGCAATTGCATATTCTTCTCCATATTCTAAAGCATTACTTAATCCAAATAAATAAATTATAAAAAATGCTATATTATTAAATACTTCGACAGAATCATATTTTATGTACTTTAGTATGTTAAATTCTAGTTTGAATTTTTTATATGTTTTTATTGCTAAACATATCACATATATTAATATTACTAATAAAGTTATTATCACTATCATTATCTTATTTGAAAATATCAGTGAAGAAATGATTAATGCTACAAAGTTTAATAAATTAAATATGATACAATGTTTATTGGCTAGTTTATTTTTATCCTCAAAATACATTTTTTCGAGTATAAAAGAAAATATTAATTGTATATACAATTGTATTACTGAATATAAAGCAAATTCTTTATATATAGAAACGTCCATATTCATAAAATTTATGTATGATTCTATGTTTAATGCTATAAATCCAAATACTACAAAACCTATAATAGTTCCTATTCTAATAACTTATCCCCATATCTTTTTAACAATCTCATATGTAAATTTCACCTCTAATACTATATTAGCATTTCTTTTTGCTTTTTCCTATGGGAATTTTTGGTGGTAAATTTATTTGTTGAAAAAGAAAAACGATTTTTCCTTTTCAACAAAAAGAAGCCATCACTGGCTCCCCTTTTAATTCTTATATTTTTTCGATATATTCCTCATCCATTAAAATCTAACCCTTAAGATTTTTACTTATTTCAATAAAAAATTCTGAATTCCATAAATCTAATGAATCTTTATCTTCTATAAATGTCATAACATCTTCTTTGGCATTAGCATAATTTATTTCTCTAAATTTTTTATTTAATAAATTTTTTAGTATATCTATATTAAAATCCGAATTTTCTGTTATTACCTTAGATTCAATTAATTTTGATTTAATCAATTCTAAATTTACTTTTGTTTCTTTAGATAAATAAAACACATAATCATATAAATCTCTACCTTT
>CALXAE010000125.1 GCA_944386205.1 uncultured Clostridia bacterium | reverse complement strand
TACATTTCCTTTAGCAACTTTTTTGGCTGATTTACTTTTGTTTTTATCACTTCCTAAATGAAATGAATAAGCTAATTGCTGTTCCATAAAAGCACCTCCTTTGAATTTTCTTCGTAGCATAGGACTTTGACTTGTCATAAGTCCTAACCCAGTAAGAATTATTTAAGTACACTTTATAAAAATATAGTTTTTAGTCAGCTGAAACGATATAAAATATAGTTCTAAAAGTAGTGAAATTAAATTTTAGGAGGATTTTAGAAATGAATAGTAAAATTACATATCACAAAGAGGGGGATTATTATATTCCTGATTTATATTTAAAAAAAGATAATTATAAAAATGATTATCAAATTGGAAAGTACGGAGATTTAAGATTGCAGTATTTGAAAAAACATAAGAAAGTTGAATATACTATAATGCTTATAGATGGAACTTTAAGAAAGCATATTGTTGATACTGATATACAGGCTAAAGAAAGATTTGAAATACTTATGAAACGAATGCTAGAAAAAAATCCTATTGACGAAAACTTAAAAGATACTGACCCACTTAAATGGACTGGTATTATGAATAATTATAAGCACTCTGCTGAAGAAATTATATATTCAGACCTAATTTATTGTTAGTTTGTAAAAGGATGAGTAAAATAAATTACTCATCCTAATTTATACTATTAATACTGTTAAAACTTTTTTTATTTTTACTTTATATCTCTAAATGCTCTGAATCCACCTATGCTTTCTGCATTTTTTATTCCATTATTTATAGCTTCAATTAATATATCAGAAGCTACAATTCCTATATAATTTACTAAGTCAAATGAATTTAAATCTAATTTAATCCTATTTTTACAGTGTGGGGATATTGAAAAAATAACATCTCCATCCCAATTAGTGTGAACTGGATATATTGCTCTAGCCATCCCATCTTGTGCTAATTCTGATACTTTTATTAGCTCTTCTCTCGTCATTTCAACATTAGTTACTATCACTGCAAGTGTAGTATTAGTACCTCTTTCTATATTTTTATTGCCAAAATTTTTATCATAATAATTATTAAAGTCATATTTACCAGACTCAGAATAAAACTCTTTCGTAATGGGATTTATAACATCTCCTACAGCATTTGTTACTACAAATGCACCTATGTATGCATTATTAGATATTTCTTTTATTGAAATCCCAAAACCACCTTTTATTCTATTTTTATAAATCCATTTTCCAGTTGTAGCACCAGTTCCAACGCCAATATTTCCTTGTTGCAAGTTATTGTAATTGGCATTTTTAGCCATTTCAATTCCATCTTTTAAATGTGGGCGTATATCTTTTCCTATTTTTCTATCATATATTACTGCACCAACAACACTTGGAGATTTCAAATAATCCATAACACCAATTGAGCATTCTAACCCAGCAGTACTACCTCCTGTTAACACTATTGCTTCTACAGTTTTATCAGCTCCTTTTATTTCATATGCTGGAATATTTATAGTCCCAGTATCAGATCCTCTAACATCTATTCCTATATCCGCACCATTATCTGGTATGATAACAGTTGCTCCTGTTAATCCTTCTGTATTTGTATAATGTCCTATTTTTATTCCTAATTTTTCTAGTTCTGTCATTTTGAATCCCCCTTTTTATATCATTTGTACAAGATATTACTAAAATCTATACAAATATATTAAACATATTATTTTTTCTTTTTAGATTTTTTATTTTCAATTAATTTTTTATCTTCAATTAATTTTTCATCTTCTATGTATTTATAATTCAATGCATTTTTCTTTGTTACAACAGATTCTCCTAAACTTTTCTCTATATCTTCTCTTGCAACTTTTGCTGCATGTCCACCCATTTTTGCAACTTTTCTATTTTCATCTAATCCATAAGGTTTATGCTTTTTAACAAGTTCTCTTGTTGTAATTTCTCCTAAATCTGTTAGAGCAACTTCAATATCTGTCATATTATCTCTTAAAGATTCTTTTCTTAATCCTTTATATTCTTTATATTGTGAAGCTTTCATTCCAGACCATTCTTGATAAATTTCATTTGTTAGTACTCCATATTCGTAATTTTTTGTTATTCCATTTTCTTTCCATACATCTGTTAATTTACGTCTATCTACAACACCAGTTAATCTTTGTTTAATCCATTTATCATCATATCCGTTTACTTCTATAGTAATCAACAGCTCTATTAACAGCAAGCTCTGGATCAAATACTTCATCAATTCTTTCTTTTCCCATTTGTGCAAGCCATGTTTTAAATGGTTCAGCATTTGGGCTAGGTATTGATTCAATTAGCCTTAAAATTCCTTTTGTATCAAGAGCATCTGTTAAATAATTTTTTCCATCTTTTTGTGATTTCATTTTGAGTTGCACGATATTTTCGTGCAACTGACTTCCTTCATTTTTAAGTTTTCTTTTTAAATCACTCCAATAGTTTCTGGGAATATTACTATCAGTTAAAGCACTAATTACATCAACTACACTAAAGAAGTATTCTTCTTTTTCACTATTCCAAATACTTCTTATTTCTTTTCCTTCAAACAAGTTTGTAATTGTATCTAATTTATTATTATCCATATCTTGAAATACCTCCTTGTAGAATTTTTAAACTATTGGTAACATATTATCATAAATTCAAAATTTTTACAATTAATTTTCAAGATTTTATTGATTTTTGGGGCAATTCGTGATATAGTATGGGTATCATAGAAATATGATACTGAAAAATTGAATATTGATATTCCTCTTTACTTAATTAAGAGGAGCCATTAGAATTAAAAGTGCCCATTTTGTATGTTTTGTTGTAAGGGCGATGAATTTAATGAATAATAAGTGCTACAAAATATCATGTTTGATTTACTCAGAAAACACATTAAAAAGTGAACATCCTTAAAAGAGTTGCTAACTTTTAAGGAAAACCAAAATTGCCAAAAGTGATAATGCTTTAGGTTTATTAAAAAATGCTAAAAATATTTCTTTTAGTATTTGATTTTCACGCAATAATTGTGTCTGTAGGTAAATCAAACACCTTTAATCATTTATTGATTAAAGTGATAACGAAAAATTATTATGCAGGTATGCTATTAATTTTTCAGTTTGTAGAAGACGAAACTTATTAGTTATTAAATATCTTATGGTAATAAATATATAAGGTTTCGTTTTGATACAAAAAAGCGAAGCCTTTTTTGTATAGTTACAATAGCAATCGCTATTGTAACTGATGAGATATAAACAATTTATTGGTTATATCTCTCAAGAATAATAAACGAAGATTTATTATTCTTGTATCAAATATCAAATGTAAATTTGGTATTTGATATGCCCTCCGCTAAGGAGCCCACTGACATCTTTGCAGACGATAGTCTGAAAGTGTCATAGTGGGTTA
>CALXAE010000124.1 GCA_944386205.1 uncultured Clostridia bacterium | reverse complement strand
TTTACGCTTCTTCGGGAACTTAAATATATATAGTTAAGTTAGAAAAGTAGAGAAAAGTTCTCGCGAAGCGAGATTTGTCCTTTACTGACAATTTTTCGATTATAATTAATAATAGATTTCAATTTGTTGTGAAAAATATTTTTCATTTTTAGTTGTATATAGTGAAATATTTTTGTTTTTATTTAAAATTTTTCTAACTTCCCATAAACCAAGTCCAGTATGATTTTCTTTTCCAGAAAAGCCTTTATTAAATATTTTTTCTGTATCAACATCTTTGTCTTTATATGTATTTTCAACAATAATTAATTGTCTATGATGTTTATCATCATTTCTAAAAATAATATTGATTAATTTTTCGTCACATTCACTACTTGCCTCTATTGCATTATCTAATAAAATACCTAATATTCTACTGAATTCATATATTTTCATATGTAATGTATTTAAGTCTAATAAAAGAGACATAGTCATTTTTATACCTTTTTCTTCAGCTTCATTATATTTAGTTGTTAATAAACTATAAACACCAGGATTATTGATAAGTTTTGGATTTAGGACATATAAGTTATTAACTTTTTGGCAATCATCTTCGAGTTGTATATAATATTTTTTCAATCCTTCCATGTCATTTGTTTTTACATAACCACCAATTGTGGTTACAATATTATCAAAATCATGTTTGAAACCTCTAACATTGTCATGTAAAATCATTAATGTCTTATTGTATTCTTCTGCATTTTGCAATTTTTGTGTTGTAACAGCTAATTTCATAATCCTAGTTAAACTATATATACTAACACTAAAATATGCCAGTAAAGATAGAAAACTTAGAAAAGTAATAATAACAGGTAAAACATCAGTATAATAAATGGTTATTATTAATTGTACAAATAAAGTTATAAAACCAATAAACAAATTAATAGATAATACTTTTTTACTTTTCTTATCAATTGCAAAATCAGGCATTTGAATTTTATATTTAGTTAATTTCAATAGCAAAGTAATACAAAATACAATAAAATATAGTAATAATAAATATATAATACGATATAGTGGAATTGTTTCAGATTGTTCGTAAGTTATATCAAATATTGTAAAATATGGATTCATTATTAAAGTTCCAACTAAGGCAATTAATAGAGTGGAAATAATACCTGCAAAAACAGCTTGTAAACAAGAGGTCTTAAAAATAAAATATATAATAATAAAAATACCAATATAATTAATAAATGTATTCCAAGGAGAAGGAACAAAACAAGCAGTTAAAAATGTAAGAATGCTACAAGAAATAATATAGATTACATTTTGTTTAAAAGACGGTTTTAAATTAAAAACTGTTGTGAAAACAAATAGAGTCAAAATTGTTTCTATTATAGCACTAGGGAAAAGTATAACATTAATTAAAGTTTGATTGGGTGTTGTTAACGCACTCCAGATATTATTTAATAATTCCATGATTTTTTATAACCTCCATGAACTCTTTTTTATATTTAGGTCCAATACTGCAAGAAGTATTATTATTAAAAGCAATTGTTAAAGTAACAGGATCAACATTTTTAATATTGTTTAAATTTACGATATAGGATTTATGACATCTTACAAAATTTTCAGGTAGCTTATCTTGGATTTTATTAAAAGAACTGTAAGACTCATAATCACGAGAAGAGGTATGAAAATTCAACTTCATACCATCTCTTTTTATATATTGAATTTGTGCCTCATCTATTAATGTATTTTTATTATCAATTTTAATATATTTCTTTGGTAATCCATAAATATCGTCAAAAAGCCTTTTAACCGTATCTTCTAATCTTTCATAAGTAATTGGTTTAGCTAAATAATCAAAAGTTTTATATTTATAAGCCATCATGGCATATTCTAAATGACCAGTTGTAAAAATTAGATATACATTTTTATCTTTCTTTCGAATTTCCTCAGCCAAATCTAGTCCAGTTTTTTGAGATTTTAAATTAATGTCTAATAACAAAACATCTATATGATTTTCATTGTCAAAACATGCTAACAAATCTTCAAAAGTATTAAATTTAAAGGCAACTCTAGCCTCAAAATTATTTTTGGTAAATATATTTTCTAATAGTTTTTCTAATCTATCTAAAATATTTACATTATCATCACAAATTACGAAATTCAACATATATACATCCCTCCTAAAAATATATGTAGCAAAATGCGAAGTTTCGACAATAAAAAAATAATTACCTTATTTTTCCAGTAACAACAACAATATATTCTAAAAAAATCATATTGTCAATACTCTAATAATAAATTTATCTTCTAGGTAAAGCAATTAATGGTAGTTAATTTGGAAAGTAAAAAGGAAAATATGACAAGTGAAGACCAAAAAATATTTAAATGCATGAAGATAATAAATGAAAAACAACCAATAATTTTTTTTAAGAAAATAAAAATGTATTTTTTCATTTTGTGTTTTTAGATTTAAATATGTAAATGCAAATAATTTGTGATATACTAGTATTAGATAGTATGTTAATTTTGAAAGATATACTTTATCACGAATGGAAAGATAATAAATAACAACAAATTACAAGTTGTTATTGTAGGTAAAAAATATATGCGTTAGAGGTATCAAATGATATCTCTTTTTTTGTACTTTGAAAATAAAAGATAATACAGTAATAATATTCATCCGACTTCATAAAATTAAAAAGAAACAAAATAGAGGTGGGATATGAAAATAATCAGAAAAACTAGAAAAACAATACTTATGCTTTTATCAATAGGCATTTTAACACTTAGTGTTATAACAGTAAAATCAAAAGAAGAAATCGCAACAAATAGTGCAACAATAAGCACTAAAAAAATAGAATGGGGAATAAAACGAAATGACAATCATGAGCAACCAGATGTAGGAACAGAAAATAGAAAAGTACTAGAAGAAAACAATGGAATATGTTTAGGAAATAACGAAAGTAAATCAATATATTTAACATTTGATGAAGGGTATGAGGCTGGATATACTAGTCAAATTTTAGAAGTTCTAAAAGAAAATGAGGTAAAGGCAACATTTTTTTTAACAGCCCACTATGTCAATACACAAGAGGAATTGGTACAACAAATGATAGATGAAGGCCATATTGTTGGAAACCATACACCTAATTACTTAATGTCCGGAAATAATATAGAGACAAAATGCTAGAGTAATAGCCTATTTAGAGCAATCATATACAATGATACTTTAAGATACTATAAATGATACATTAAATGATACTCTAAAATTTCAATAAAAATTTCTAAAGTTATCCAAAAATATAGTAAATTTAAACAAATTATGATATACTAATGATAGTATATAAAAGGATTAGC
>CALXAE010000123.1 GCA_944386205.1 uncultured Clostridia bacterium | reverse complement strand
AGTAGAACCAAGAACATTGGCAGGATTTATGGAATTATTGCCAAATGAACAAATATTATTTAATCAAATGAAAGAAAAAATAGAAAATACATATAAAAAATTTGGATTTTTACCATTAGATACACCAGTAATAGAATTAGCAGAAGTATTACTTGCAAAAGCTGGGGGAGAAACAGAAAAACAAATTTATCGTTTTCAAAAAGGTGATACTGATTTAGCTTTGAGATTTGATTTAACAGTACCACTTGCCAAATACGTAGCAAAAAATTATGGAAATCTAAGTTTCCCATTTAGAAGATACCAAATTGGAAAAGTATATAGAGGAGAAAGAGCACAAAAAGGAAGATATAGAGAATTTTATCAATGTGATATTGATATTATTGGTGATGGAGAACTAGACTTAATAAATGATGCAGAAATTCCAGCTATTATTTATACCATATTTAGAGAGTTAGGATTTGAAGATTTTACTATAAAAATAAATAATAGAAGAATTTTAAATGGTTTATTTGAAAGTGTAGAACAAAAAGATAACTCTGTTGAGATACTAAGAATTATTGATAAAATAGAGAAAATTGGAAAAGAAGCTGTAATAGAAGAATTTGAAAAATTGGGATTGAAAGAAAATCAAATAAATAATATCATTAACTTTATAGAAATTGAAGGAACTTCAGATGAAAAAATTGAAAAACTACAAAACTTAGGAATTACAAATGAGACTTATCTTAGAGGAGTAGAAGAATTAAAAACAGTTGTTGAAAATGTAAGATTATTTGGTGTACCAGATACAAACTTTAAGGTAGATTTGACAATTGCAAGAGGATTAGACTATTATACAGGCACTGTA
Source organism: uncultured Clostridia bacterium (assembly GCA_944386205.1). Taxonomy (GTDB): domain Bacteria; phylum Bacillota; class Clostridia; order TANB77; family CAG-508; genus CAG-269. The sequence goes on along the minus strand of CALXAE010000123.1, from coordinate 1,672 downwards.
TATGAAACATTTTTAAATAATTATAGAGAAATTGGAAGTGTTTGTTCTGGAGGAAGATATGAAAACTTAGCAGAATATTATACAGATAAAAGTTTGCCAGGAGTAGGTGTTTCTATTGGACTAACAAGACTATTCTATAAATTAAATGAATTAAACATTATAAAAGCAGATAGAAAATCTATTGCAGATGTTTTGATTATTCCAATGGTAGACAATTTACAAGAACCAATAAAATTAGCAACAAAATTAAGAAATGTAGGAATTAACACAGAAATTTATTTAAATAACAAAAAATTAAAAGCAAAATTCAAATATGCAGATAAACTAGAAATACCTTATGTTATTGTAGTAGGGGAAGACGAAATAAATGCAAATGAAGTAACATTAAAAAATATGAAGACAGGTGAAGAACAAAAAGTTTCGATTGATGAGGAAAAGATAAAAGAAATAATAGAAAAGAAAAAATAGAAGTAAAAAGCACAGTTTAAATGTTTTATACAAGAAACTGTGTTTTTTGTCGAATAGGAAAAATTACTTTTTCCTATTCAACAAAAAATAACGTTGCACAGAAAAATTGCTACGCAATTTTTCGCGTCGACAAATCTTTACGCTTCTTCGAGAACTTAAATATATATAGTTAAATTAGAAAAGTAGAGAAGAGTTCTCGCGAAGCGAGATTTGTCTTAATATAAGAAATTGAATTTTCTGTATTGTAAAAAACAAAATTGCACAAAAAAATTCTTAGAGTTCAATACTCTAAGAAAAATTTTCACATTTCGATTTTAACAATAAAATATTGTAAAGTCAATAAAAAGATGAAAGAAATTTTAAGAAAAAGTTTCATAAAAAATTTATTTAGAAAAAATATTTATAGTAAACGAAAAAGTCTGGAACATTAAATATATTAGAGATTTCAGACTTTTTTATACTTTCCTAGAGTATTGAAATCTAAGCAAAAAAACAAGAAATAAAATACTATAGCATATTGACTTAATTCTTAAAAATGGATAAAATAAAAGTATGAAATTGATTATAGAAAATATAAAAATCTATAATATAAAAAAGCTATTTTGAGTAAATAGTAAGAACATTGAAAAATAAATATCATTATTCGATTATAAAGTAAAAAAGTGAATACTATTTACGATAATGGGGAAAAATGAGTTATAGAATTAAGAAAAAATGCAAAACTCTAAGAATAAAAGTTATATGTGTAACTAAAAAAAGAAACTTATAAAAAAACATAAGTACACAAATGAAACATTACATAAATAAAGCAAAAGAAACAAAAGAAAGGAGAATTTTAAAGAATGAGAAAGCAAAAAGTAAAAGGAGAAGAATTAAAAGAGAAAGTGAGTAAAAAGAATAATGGTATTACTTTGATAGCATTGGTAATAACGGTGATTGTTTTGTTAATATTAGCTGGAGTAACAATTGCAACATTGACAGGGGAGAATGGAATATTAACAAGAGCTAGCCAAGCAAGTGAGCAAACAGAAATAGCAGAAGAAAAAGAGCAACTGTCATTGGCATATACAGGAGTATTGGCAGATAAGAATGGAAAAGGAGATGTGACAGCAGAAGAGTTGCAAAATGAATTGCATAGAAATGGAAGAACAGATGCACAGGCAAGTGGAGAAAATCCAATAACAGTAACATATGAATCAGGAAG
>CALXAE010000122.1 GCA_944386205.1 uncultured Clostridia bacterium | reverse complement strand
TCAATAAAAAAACAAAAAACACAATCCCTAAATTGTGCTTTTTTTATTTTATTTATTCTTAACTTAATGACATTGGCTTCGCTAGACCTTTTCTCTATTTTTTAACATTGATTACATTAATTTAAGGTCTAGCAAGAAGCGTATAAGATTTGTTGCGCGAAAAATTGTGAAACAATTTTTCTGTGCAATTTTTTTTTTGCATTATAGGAAATGCAATTTCCTATAATGTAAAAAAGAGCTATATTTGAATAAAATATCTCAAAATACAACTCTTTTCTTATATCTTATATTATGCTTTTTTATCTTCTTCAGTTGCTGGTTCTTCTACTTCTTTAACTTCTTCTACAGCTTCTTCTGATACTGTATCAACTGTTTCTTGTACAGCAACATTTTCTGTTTCAACAGCTGGTGCTTCTTCTGGAGCTTCTTCTACTGCTGGTTCTTCTACTAAATCTTCTTTAATAGTAATTTCTCTATCTTCAATTCTTGCCCCAACTTGTTCTCTAGTTTTAGCAGCTTTACCTACTCTATCTCTTAAATAGTATAGTTTTGCTCTTCTTGCTTTACCTACTCTTACTAATTCTACTTTTTCAACTAATGGAGAGTGTACTAAAAATGTTTTTTCAACACCTACACCATAAGATGTTTTTCTTACTGTAAATGTTTGGTTAACACCTCCACCTTGTACTTTTATGATAATTCCTTCAAATACTTGGATTCTTTCTTTGTTTCCTTCTTTTATTCTTACGTGCACTTTTACTGTATTACCAACTTTTAGTTCTGGTATCTTATTTTTCAATTGTTCGTGTTCAATTGATTTTATAATATCCATTTTAGAATTTCCTCCTTCTTTAATTATTGTCAGGGGACACACCTTACCTTTAGGTCTATCTACTCAGGTTAAGGTATGTTCTCCCTATTTCTATTTTTCTAATAATTCTGGTCTTTTTTTCTTTGTAATTTCTAAAGACTTTTCTTTTCGCCATTTTTCTATATTTTCGTGATGTCCTGAAAGTAATACTTCTGGAACTTTCATTCCTTCAAATACCTCTGGTCTTGTATATTGTGGATATTCTAGAAGTCCATTTAAAAAGCTTTCTTCTTTGATAGAATCTTCTTTTAAAACACCTTCTACATATCGACTGACACTATCGATTAACACCATTGCTGGAATTTCTCCTCCTGTTAACACATAGTCTCCAATAGATATTTCTTCATCTACAATTTTATCAAGTACCCTTTGGTCTATTCCTTCATAATGTCCACAAAGTATAATTAAATGGCTTTCTTTTGCTAATTCTTCTACCTTTTTTTGATTGAGCTTTTCCCCTTGTGGCGACATATAGATAACTTTTGCATGTTCATCTTTTACAGATTTGTATGCATCATATACTACATCTGGTTTCATTATCATTCCAGCACCACCACCATAAGGTGTATCATCTACTTTTTTATGTTTGTCTTTTGAAAAATCTCTAATATTGGTTATTTGAATATGTATTAGGTCTTTTTCAATAGCTTTTCCTATAATACTTTGATGTAATATTTCAAACATTTCTGGAAAAAGCGTTAAAACATCAAATTTCATGGATTTTAGTTCCTTTCTTCTTTTATCAAAATAGATTTAAACCAATCCTGGAAGTAAATGTACAATCATTTTTCTATTTTCCATATCAATTTGTTTGATAACATCTTGTATGGCTGGTAAAAGAATTTGTTTTCCTTGCTTATCTTTTACAACATATATATCATTACTACCTGTATTGAATATGTCCTCTAAAGTTCCTAATAATACTTGTTCATCTGTATATACTTCTAGTCCAAGCATATCAACAATATAATATCTTCCTTCTTCCAGCTTTTCCGCTGAATCTCTAGAAATGGTTAGATAGGCATTTCTTAATAATTCTGCTTGTTCTACTGTATCTACACCTTTAAATTTTATTAGTACCATATCTTTATGATATTTTACTTCTTCAATTTCATATTCTTTTTGGGTATTGTTTTTTTTAATATATACGGTTTTTAAATTGTCAAATCTTTTAATATCATCCGTAAACGGTTTTACTTTTACTATTCCTTTAATTCCAAAGGTATTTACAATTTGACCAATTTCTAGGTTTGGTAGCATCATTTTTACTCCCTTATCCTATAAATTCTACTGTCGCTTTTTTGTGTTCTTTATTAGCAACAGCCTTCATAACATTTCTAATAGATTGTGCAATTCTACCTTGCTTTCCTATTACTTTTCCCATATCTTCTTGGGCTACTTTTACTTCAAATGTAACAGATTTTTCATTGTCGATTGTATTGATTTCAATCGCTTCTTTATTATCTACTAAATTTGAAATAATAACTTTTAAAAATTCTTCCATAATTGAATCCTTCCCTATTTTACCTAAACAAATCAAAAGCGAAGCTTTTCATTTGTTTAAAGCCTATGCTTTTTCAATTAAAGCCTTAACTGTATCTGTTGGTTTTGCACCATTTTTAATCCATTTTTCAACTTTTTCTTTGTC
>CALXAE010000121.1 GCA_944386205.1 uncultured Clostridia bacterium | reverse complement strand
GATAGAATGGAGCTTTTTTCTTTCCTTGTCTTTGTAATCTTATTTTTACCATTTTTGGTTCACCTCCTGAAAATTTTGTTTATTTATATAAATTTAAAAATTTAATAACAACTTAAAACTTAAAATTCTTTAATGCATTTTCATCTATTCCATTTAGTAGCTTTTTCATGCCACCTTTGTTATTTTTCATCTGTTTCATCATTTTTTGTGTCATTTCAAAAGATTTAATGAATTTATTAATATCTTGTACTGTTGTTCCACTTCCGTTTTGCAATTCTTTGTCTTCTACTTGCATTTAATAATTTGGTATTTCGTTTTTCCTCTTTTGTCATTGAACAAATCATTGCTTCAATTTTAACAAATTCTTTATCATCTACTTTTAAATCTTTGATTTGGTTAAATCCTGGTATCAGTTTTAATAGTGATGAAAATGAACCCATTTTTTTTACTTGTCTAATTTGTGCTAAATAATCATCTAAATCTAGTTCTTTTTTCTTTAATTGTTTTTCAAGTTTTTCTGCCTGTTCCATATCAAATGATTCTTCAGCTTTTTCAATAACGGCTAAAATGTCTCCCATTCCTAGGATTCTTTGAGCCATTCTATCTGGATGGAATACTTCTATATCACTTAGTTTTTCTCCAGTTGCAGCAAACTTAATTGGTTTTCCTGTTACCTTTTTAACAGAAAGTGCCGCACCACCTCTTGTATCACCATCTAGCTTTGTAAGAATAATTCCGTCAATTCCAACAGTATCACTAAAGCTTTGTGCAACATTTACTGCGTCTTGACCTGTCATACTGTCGACAACAAGTAATATTTCATGAGGTTTGATATTTGCTTTTAAATTCTTTAATTCTTGCATTAATTCTTCATCAATATGTAGTCTACCTGCTGTATCTAGGATTACTACATCGTTTAGTTTTGACATTGCAACAGATAATGCTTGTCTTGCAATATGCACAACATCTTTTGAGTTTTCATTTGCAAAAACAGGTATATTTAGCTGTGCTCCAACAACTTGTAATTGTTTGATAGCAGCTGGTCTATATACATCACAAGCAACCAATAATGGCTTTTTACCTTGTTTTCTAAGTAGATTTGCCAATTTTCCTGCTGTTGTTGTTTTACCTGAACCTTGAAGTCCTACTAACATGATAATTGTTGGTGGATTTGGTGTAAAATTAATTTGACTCGTTTGTCCACCTAATAATTCTACCAATTCATCTTTTACAATTTTTACAACTTGTTGACCTGGAGTTAATGATTTTAGAACATCTTGCCCTAAGGCTTTTTCTTGAATAGTTGCAATAAAATCTTTTACAATTTTATAGTTAACATCAGCTTCTAATAATGCAAGTTTTACTTCTCTTATCATTTCTTTTAAGTCTGATTCTGTAATTCTTGCTTTTCCTCTGATTTTTCTTGTTATTTCTTGTAATCTAGAAGATAATCCTTCAAAAGCCATTTATACCATTCCCTTCATCTAAAATGTATTATTTTTCAATCAGATGTCTAAACTAAACAATTTAATTCTTTCTTAATATGCTCTAATACAACAGCTATTTGCTCATCTGAAGATTCTTTTTGAATCTTTGTTAATTCTGATAAAACTTGTTCAATCTTTTTTTCTTGCTTTAACATCCTTTTCATAAACAATAGCTTTTCTTCATATTCAAAAAGCTTCTTTTCCCCCTTTTTGATGATATCTCTAACAGCTTGTCTTGTAATTCCATTGTTTTCTGCAATTTCTGATAAAGACAAGTCATTATTGTAGTAGTCATTTATGAATTCAAATTGTTTTTCAGATAATAATTTCCCATATAAATCGCATAAAATGCTGATTTCCACGTTTTTCTCCATAGATAACTACTCCTTCAAAATGTAATGCTAATATACTTTACACTATTTTCTTTAATTTGTCAATAGTTTTTTTGAAAAAAGTATTCAGTTTGGGACGTTTTTGAACATTTTGACACGTCCCAAACGTTCAATTGGATATGCCGGAACGGGTAACTCTCCCCATTCCGGCACAAAATCCTTACTCAATAATATACTTTTCTCGATGTATCGACATATACCTCTTCAGAGAATTCGCATGTGAAGCATTCAAGTAAAGTGTATCAACTGTTGGAAATTTTAAGCTTATCATCTTTTGTGAAGAAACCGTAACAATACCGTCAGATTCTCTGTACCCTATCCGTGATCCAACATATTGGTAGAATAGGTCTGTCATTGTCAATGGACGATTACACTTTGCAATGACATTTATGCATATATGACTCTTGATACCGCTAAAATTGGCTATTCTCAGGAAGTGAGAATTCGGAATGACATCTAAATCAACAGGATGCATTTTATAAAATTTTTTATAAAATGTATTCTCTAACTTGTTCACTCGAATCCCAACTCTTTCCGGATCTGCCATAATCGTACCATTAAATGGAGCAGAAACGAAAACTAACACCATGGTGTTAGAATAGATATATAGACACAAAATTTTACGAATTGCAAAAAAGATGATATAATATTATGTAAATGTAAA
>CALXAE010000120.1 GCA_944386205.1 uncultured Clostridia bacterium | reverse complement strand
GCATTTTTGAACTCTTTCCCATCTTTTATCTCTATCCATTGCATAGAATCTACCTGATAAACTTGCAATTTTTCCTACATTTTTTTCTTTCATTTTTTCTTCTAGTTTTACAATGTAGCTTTCAGCAGATGCTGGTGGTGTATCTCTTCCATCTAAGAAACAATGTACATATACATTTTCAAAATCTCTTCTTTTTGCCATTTCTAATAATCCATAAAGATGACGATTATGACTATGTACACCTCCATCTGATACTAATCCTAAAATATGTAATTTAGAATTATGTTTCTTACAATTTTCAATAGCTGCAATAAATTCTGGATTTGAGAAGAAATCTCCATCTTCTATTGATTTTGTAATTCTTGTTAATTCTTGATATACAATTCTTCCTGCTCCAATATTTGTGTGTCCTACTTCTGAATTTCCCATTTGTCCTTCTGGTAATCCAACATGTAATCCACTTGTATAGATTTCTGTATTAGGATATTTTTTCATTAGTCTATCAATATTTGGTGTTTTCGCTAATTTAATAGCATTTCCATCTTTGTTTGGATTGTCTCCAAAACCATCTAATATCATTAGCATTGTTAGTTTATCTTTCATAATCTACCATCCTTTTCTTTTAGATTTGAAGTGTTTTATTTATTACTTATCAAAGTTAACAATCTTTGAAAATTCTTCCGGATCTAAACTTGCTCCACCAACTAATCCTCCGTCTATGTCAGACATTGTAAATAATTCTTTTGCATTTTTAGATTTTACACTTCCACCATATTGTATTATAACGCTTTGGGCTACATTTTGTCCATATATTTCCTCAATTTTCTTACGGATATCTTTGATTGAGTTATTTGCATCTTCACTTGTTGCTGTTTTTCCTGTTCCAATTGCCCAAATTGGCTCATATGCAATAATTGTATTTTCTACTTGTTCATTTGTTAATCCTTCTAAAGCTAGTTCTGTTTGTTTTGTGATAACTTCTGCTGTTTTACCAGCTTCTCTTTGTTCTAATGTTTCTCCTACACATACAATTGGTTTTAATCCATTTGCAAATGCAGATTTTATCTTTTTATTTACACTTTCATCTGTTTCATTAAAATATTGTCTTCTTTCTGAATGCCCAATAATAACATATTCTACATTAATTGATTTTAGCATTTTTGCTGATACTTCTCCTGTGTAAGCTCCTTTTTCTTCAAAATGCATATTTTGTGCACCAATTTTTATATTGGTATTTTGTGCAGTTAATAAGGCATAAAATAAATCAGTAAATGGAACACATAATATAACTTCATTTTGTGTTTCACCTACTAATTTTGATAATTCCTCAATATATTTTATAGTCTCGTCTGGAAGCATATTCATTTTCCAATTTCCTGCAATTACTTTTCTTCTCATAAAAAATTCCTCCTTTACACGTCACTACGGACAGTCCTATTGTATAACAAAAGAGAATACTTTTCAAGTATTCTCTTGGTTTCTCCTTGTTTTTTTCATATTTATTATGCTGCTAATGTGTATGGTGTATCTACTCCATCTCCTCCTGTTATTTTAAGACCAGATTTTAGTGTGAATACTGGGCGGAAGCCATATGAATAACTATATGCATTCAAACTACCTGAAGATCGTATAAAAAATAAACCATGAGAGTTTAAGTTTCCTGAAGTATTTACATCGTGCATATATCCATTACTAATGTTAGAGTAAGAATTAGTATTACGAGAAGCTAACCAATAAATATCACTTGCTATTTTTATATCAGCATTTGTTATATTTCCCATTTGTGTCCAATCAGTATTATAATTTTCATCACTCACCTTAAAGGTATTATTGTAATTATTCATATAAGTATAACTACTATCTGCTACAAACATTTCTTCCGTATCCCAGTCTGGTTCATCTGGTTTGCTTCCTACACATCTTGCTCCACTTGCATATGTTGGATTTAAATATTCTTGTGCTTTATTGTACAATGTTTTTAATGCGTTATTATATGATTCTCTTGATATATTAAAATCACTATCTCCTAAAGTAACCGTATCTACTACATCTGCTGATATGATTTGTACTCCATAATTTGTTCCATTTGTTTCATTATATTCCGTATCATATAGGACAATGCATTCTATCACACCATGATCTCCTACACTTGATATTCCTGTATTATAATATACTTTATCTCCCGCCTTTAAACTTTCTATTGTTGTATAAAATATCTCATTCCATATTTCTGATACATTGATATCATGACTTCCATATTCTTCTTTTGTGGTCAATATTAATGTAGATAAATCTTCTGGTAAGTCATTTGCTGTTGGTACATCATTAAAATATTTATTTAATATTTCTACAAATTCTTCTTTGGATACATTTCCTTCATTTTCTGTTTGTTTTGCTAATATATCTGTTTGTGCCATTTCTTTTACTTGCGCTATTTCTGTTTGTTTACTCGCTTCACTTGCTCTTGTTAAAATCCCATTCTCTCCTGTTAATGTTGCAATTGTTACTCCTGCTAATATTAACAAAACAATTATGTTTAGTATGTTATCGATGGTTAGGCTGTAGAAAATCAGACTGGAATAAATCACTAGACC
>CALXAE010000119.1 GCA_944386205.1 uncultured Clostridia bacterium | reverse complement strand
CAAAAAGAAAAAATGTAGGTTTTCCTACATTTTTCAAACTGGAAGAAAACTACATTTTTATTCTATCATATACAGTTAAATTTTAACACTCGTTAACATCTTTTACTTTTAGTCCTGATATTTATAACAGAGAAAGAACTTTACATAAAAATGTCTCAAAAAGAAACGTCCCCAATTGGACATTTAATGACCGCCTCCGGCCTCCACCGCCACCGCGGCCTCCGCCTCCATATCCACCATGTCCACTAAAGCCACCAAATCCACCGCCTCTAGCAGTATGTACAGCACTACGTGTAGCAGTTCTGAAAGAATGACTGCGATAGTGAAAACTTCTTGAAGTATAATAAGGATTGCTAAGCATTGGACTCATTTCCATATCTGGACATCTAATTTTTAATGCTTTGATGACTTTTTCAGAAATACCAAAAGCAGTAGCATATACTAAATATTGTTCCCATATAGGTAATTCGATCAAGGTACGTTCATTCATAAGGGTTTCACTATTTAAAAAGTCATATAATCCTTTCCATTTAGCATATTCATCTTCACCAAATTGTGTTAGTAAAACATATTTATTAGCTTTTTTTCTAAGATAAAGTGCACCAATGATACATGTAAACCCTAAAATGAAGAATGCACCATAAGCTAAATCTAAATGTGTTTGGTAAGATATAAAATTTACTAAAGTTATTAACAAAATGCCTAATATTATAAATTTGGTAGACAAGGATTTCATCTGCTTTTTAGGTTGTTCATAATCTGCTTTTTGGAAGTATCCTTGTGATACACCAATGTTAACAATTGAGCTTTGAATATTTTTTACGAAGCTATTTGTATTTTCATAATCAATAGAAACTTTTGATTGGAAGTTATCCATAGAAATTTCATCTCCATGAGAGTATCTATTAATTAGTTGAAAATACTGTTCTTCTGTTGGTGTAAGTGGTTCTAATTTTTCTTGGTCTTGTTCTTGAGCTTGTATTTGTATTTTATCTCGTTCTATTGTATTATTATCCATCAATTTAAATCCATTTATGATTGGTGTTGGTTTATATTTTACAACTATTTTTACATTGTTAGAAGTCCAGTCTTGTAAATTATCCATTTTAGCAAGCTCGATGTAACCTTTTCTAACTAAACTTAGCATGATAGAAGCATATCCATCAGAATCAGTCTTTCGTGAATGTTGCTTACAAAAAGCTAAAGTAGAAGCGAAAACGGGGTCAAGGTTACTAGGAATATCTCTAAAATATACTACTTCGTTAGTAGGTTCATAGAAGACATGCTCTTCTTTTATTTTTTTAGTTTTCTTCATCATATATCGAATTACCAGATAAGCGACAGCTAGACATATAAAAAATACAACAATTTTTATGGTTTTATAATTTTCAAAAGTATTGTCATAATCTGCTTGTTCTTCTCTAAGCTCTGCTAAAACAGGGTCATTGTAATATAAATTTGTAGAAGCGTAATCAGTAAAGACATGACTGTCTCCTCCATAAGAGATTAATGAAAATTCAATGTATTCATTATATGGTTTAAATTTTAATTGAGATTCGTCTAAAGTAAATGCAAATGTATGGTAACCAGGATTTAATGTGTCAGACTCTGTAAAAGGAAATCTGTTAGAATTTGTACCATAAGTATAAGCATTATAATTTTCTGTGCGTGGCATGTCTTTATTTGGAATTAGTATTTGGGCATTAAAAGACTCTAAATATTTTATAGAATCTTCAGAATAAAGAGAGATATATAATTCAGAACAGTCGCCATAACGCAAAGCAGCATTATTCATTTCATATTCAATTTCAAAAGTATAATCTCCACGATATAAACCATCAACATAGAAAAACACACATTCATATAATCTAGCAGACTCGTTATAAGGTCCACCACTATGATACCACTTTCCAGGACCATATCCGTCTAGCGGTACTCGTATAATCAGAATCATTCCAGTACAATTTTGGACTTTCCGTATAGACAATTTCAGAGCCATCATCTAAGATTTGTTTTACAGAATTTACTTGATAATCAACCTTTACACCATCTATATAACTTTCAGGAAGGTCACGCCAGAGTTCCCAAAAAAGATTGTTTTTCGATGCAGCATGAATATCAAAAGTTAATCGTTCAGTAACAACAATTTTGCCGTCACTATCAGGATTATCAACTAATACAGCTTTGTAATCAACATCTGTGATTCGAGCATAATCAAAAGGATTCCAATTCATTTCTGTAAAATAATCGAATAGGCCTTCTGAATACGCAAAAAGTAAAATAAAAATAATAAAAATTATGATAGATGAATACTTTTTCATTTTTAACATTCCCCTTATATATAATCTTAAAGGTATTATATAAGAAAAGAAAAAGATTGTAAAGAAAAGAAAAAAATTTCTGATAATTGGATGTGGATTAATTGACAAAAGAACAAAAGTTTGATAATATATAGCAAATAAATAGAGGTGAATTTAAAAATGAGCAACAAAAATTTATATATAAGAAGTAGTTCAGCAGAGTTTCTGATATTTGAGCAACAAAAAGAAGAAAAAGGAATTGAAGTGCGTTTTGAAGATGGAGATTTATGGCTTACTCAAAAGGCATTAGGAGAATTATTTAATACTACAAGAAATAATATAACTAT
>CALXAE010000118.1 GCA_944386205.1 uncultured Clostridia bacterium | reverse complement strand
TTAAATACTTTTAAATAGCATTTAACCAGTAATTAGAAGTTACTTTTTCTAAATAGATTTTACTTTTTCAATTGACCAAGTCTTTTTGTGCGACAATTATACATGTATAATAATAATTGGAGGAATAAATATGTTTGAGATTTCTAAATATAAAAAAAGTAATGTAAAAATTTCTATCAGATTACCTGAAAACATGAATGAAATGTTGAAAAAAATTGCTAAAAAAGAAAATATGAGTTTTAATAATGTGATTGTTAGTTGTATTCAAAATTCTTTAGATGAAATGGAATTAGATAAATATAAAAATGTGGATATTTATGAAGATAAGGAATTGAAAGTTTAAAAACCTAATCAACTTAAAGGCAAAAAACGAAAAATAATATTTTATATTACTTTTCGTTTTTATTTTACCATTTTATATTTTCACTAATAATTATTTTTATTTACTTTTTCTATCCAAAAAAACAAACATATTCTTTATTTTCGACAAATTTCTATTTTTTTAGACATATCTCTACAATTTTGATACAATTTTAAACCTGGCCCAAATTGTCTCAAATTCTATGCTGTTTCTTTTTCTTCACCTTCTGGCACTTGTCTTTTTTTCTTTTTATTTTTTGTTTCTTTTTGTTTATTGTTATTTACCACAATATCTGGTGCTTCATTATCTAATATAGTCCTTTTGGTTATGATACATTTTTCAATATGTGGATTTGATGGAATATCAAACATGATATCTCTCATTCTTTCCTCTATGATTGAACGCAATCCTCTTGCACCTGTTTTTCTTTCAATTGCTTTGTCTACAATTGCTCCTAATGCATCTTCTTCAAATATTAGCTCTACACCATCAATTTCAAATAATTTTTGGTATTGTTTAATTAATGAATTTTTTGGTTCTTTTAAGATTTCAATTAATGCATTTCTATCTAATTCTTGCAATGTCGCAATAATTGGTAGTCTTCCAATAAATTCTGGTATTAGCCCATATTTTAATAAATCTTGTGGCAATAAATCTTTAAATACTTCATATTTACTAATATCTTTTGTACTTTCTATCTTAGAACCAAATCCAATTGATTTTTTACCTGTTCTATCTCTGATAACATTTTCTAATCCTTCAAATGCACCTCCACAGATAATTAATATGTTTTCTGTGTTAATTTGGATTAATTCTTGGTTAGGATGTTTTCTTCCACCTTGTGGTGGTACCGCAGCAATTGTACCTTCGATTATTTTTAATAATGCTTGTTGTACACCTTCTCCACTAACATCTCTTGTGATAGATGGATTTTCTGATTTTCTTGTAATTTTATCAATTTCATCAATATAGATAATTCCTTTTTCTGCTTTTTGTACATCACCATCTGCAGCTTGGATTAGTTTTAATAAGATATTTTCAACATCTTCTCCTACATATCCAGCTTCTGTAAGTGTTGTTGCATCTGCAATTGCAAATGGTACATCCAATATTCTTGCCAATGTTCTTGCTAACAAGGTTTTTCCACATCCTGTTGGTCCTAATAGTAAGATATTGCTTTTTTGGATTTCTACATCATCATCTTTTGTTGCAGATTCTTCATGTGCAATTCTTTTATAATGGTTATATACCGCAACAGATAATGTCTTTTTTGCATCTTCCTGCCCAATTACGTAATCATCTAATACTTTTTTGATTTCTTTTGGACTTGGGATATCATTTAATTCATTTAATGTATATCCTGCTTTGTCATCATCATATAATTCTGCTTCTATAATACTATTACAAAGGTCCACACATTCATCACATATATAGACTCCTGGACCCGCTACAATTTTTCTAACATTTTCTTGTGACTTACCACAAAATGAACATCTAACACTTTTTGGTACATCATTTTTTGCCATCTCTTTTTTTCATTCCTTCCTCAAATCTTTCTTATCATATGCAATAAGGTTAAGCTTCTTATATTATATTAAATTTTACAATTATTATACATTTGTCCTTTTAAATTTTTTTAAAGATTTTTCTCATTTAGCAAGGTTCAATTTTGTATTATGGCTATTTTCTTTTATCCATAATTCCATCGATTAATCCATATTTCAAAGCTTCTTCTGCTGTCATATAATTATCTCTTTCTGTATCTTTTTGGATTGTTTCTACTGTTTGACCTGTTCTTTCACTTAAGAATTTATTTAATTTTTCTCTTGTTTTTACTAAATGATCTGCATGGATTTTGATTTCTGTTGCTTGACCTGAAAGTCCGCCACCACCGATTAATGGTTGATGAATTAAGATTTCTGCATTTGGTGTTGCAAATCTTTTTCCTTTTTCTCCTGCTGCTAATAATGCTGCTCCCATGCTTGCTGCCATTCCTATACATATGGTTGATACTGGGCATTTGATATAATTCATAGTGTCGATTATTCCCATTCCATCTGTGATAGATCCTCCTGGTGAATTGATATATAAATTAATATCTTTATCTGGATCTTCTGACTCTAAGAATAACAATTGTGCAATAACAAGACTTGCTGTTGTTGCATTTACATCTTCTCCTAAAAATATAATTCTATCTTTTAATAATCTTGAGAAAATATCGTATGATCTTTCTCCTTTACTAGTTTGTTCTATAACATATGGTACTAAACTATTTTTTTCTAACATA
>CALXAE010000117.1 GCA_944386205.1 uncultured Clostridia bacterium | reverse complement strand
AAATGGATTTTCCGTTATGTATATCATTGCACAAAAACTGGTATGGAAATCAAATGAAGATGGATATATCGTAGGTTCTAGAGGTTCTGTTGGTTCATCATTTGTAGCAAATATGACAGGTATTACAGAGGTAAATTCACTTCCAGCCCATTATAGATGCCCAAACTGTAAATATTCAGACTTTACAGATTATGGTGTAAAAAATGGTTTTGACTTACCAGACAAAGAATGTCCAAAATGTGGTTATAAACTAGATAAAGATGGAATGGATATTCCATTTGAAACATTCTTAGGATTTAATGGAGATAAAGAACCAGATATTGACTTGAATTTCTCAGGAGAATATCAAGCAAAAGCTCATAAATATACAGAGGTTATCTTTGGAAAAGGAACAACCTTTAAGGCAGGAACAATCGGTACAGTAGCAGATAAAACTGCTTATGGATATGTAAAAAACTATTATGAAGAAAGACATATTCCAATAAATCAAGCAGAAATTAAAAGAATATCACATGGATGTACAGGAATCAAAAGAACAACAGGACAACACCCAGGAGGAATTATTGTTGTACCAAAGGGAAGAGAAATCTATGAATTCTGTCCAGTACAACATCCAGCAGATGATCCAAATTCAGATATTATTACAACTCATTTTGATTACCACTCAATTGACCAAAACTTGTTAAAGTTAGACATACTAGGACACGACGATCCGACAGTTATTAGAATGTTGCAAGATATTACTGGAATTGACCCAACGAAAATTCCACTAGATGATAAAGCAACAATGTCAATTTTTAGCTCAACAGATGCTTTAGGTGTAACCCCAAAACAAATTGGATCAGAAGTAGGAAGTTATGGAATACCAGAATTTGGAACAAAGTTTGTAAGACGGTATGTTAGTAGATACAAGACCAACTACATTTGACGAATTAATCCGTATATCTCGGATTATCACATGGTACTGATGTGTGGCTTGGAAACGCCCAAAGTTTAATTGAAGATGGAACAGTAACCTTAACAGAGGCTATCTGTTGTCGTGATGATATTATGATATATTTAATCAAACAAGGCTTACCACCAAACTCTGCATTTAAAATCATGGAAACCGTACGTAAAGGAAAAGCTTTGAAAGACCCAGCAAAATGGAAAGAATACACAGAATTAATGAAAGAACATAATGTACCAGATTGGTATATCAAATCTTGTGAAAAGATAAAATACATGTTCCCAAAAGCGCATGCGGCAGCATATGTAACAAATGCTTTCAGAATTGCATGGTTTAAAGTGCATGAACCAAAAGCTTATTATGCAGCCTTTTTCTCGATTAGAGCATCAGATGAATTCGACAGTGAAATTATGATATTTGGAGAAGAAAAAGTAAAAAATAAAATGAAAGAAATAGACTTACAAGGAAACAATGCAACGCAAAAAGATAAAGCAATGTATCCAGTTTTAGAACTTGTTTTAGAAATGTATGAACGAGGTATTAAATTTTTACCAATAGACTTATATAAATCAAGTGCTACAAAATTTATCGTAGAAGAAGATGGTATTCGTCCACCACTAAACAGTATTGCAGGACTTGGAACAGTAGCAGCACAAGGAATTGAAAATGCTAGAAAAGATGGAAAATTTATGTCCATTGATGATATGAAAATAAGGTCAAAAGTAGGAGACTCCGTAGCAGACCTATTGAAAAAATTTGGATGCTTAGACGGAATGAGCCAAAGTAACCAACTAAGCTTGTTCGGTTAGGGACGTGCCAAAATGGACATTTTTTGTCCAAATGGGACAGACCTATATTGGATTTTATTAATTGTCATAAACAATTTAATAGGTTGGTCCCTTTTGACCAATTTTGGGCCAATTTGGTACATCTCCAATATTCATTAATGAAAAAAATTTTTCTTAGAGTTCAATACTCTAAGAAAATATATAAAAGTCTGAAACCTCTAATATATTTGATTTTCCAGACTTTTGTGTTTACTATAAATATCCTTTTAAAATAAATTTTTTATAAAATTTTTTCTTAAAATTTCTTTCATCTTTTTATTGACTTTACTATATTTTATTGTTAAAATCGAAATGTAAAAATTTTTCTTAGAGTATTGAAATCTAAGTAAAAACATAAGAAATAAAATACGACTATATATTGACTTAATTCTTGAAAACAGATAAAATAAAAGTATGAAAAAAATTATAGAAAAAATAAAAATCTATAATATTACAAAAACTATTTTGAGTAAATAGTAAGAACATTGAAAAATAAATATCATTATTCGAATAAAAAGTAAAGGAAGTGTGAATACTATTTACGAAAATAGGGAAAAATGAGTTAAAGAATTAAAAGAAAATAAAAAAACTCTAAGAATAAAAACATAAATAAGAAACTTAAACTTATTTAAATACATAAAATTAAGATAAAAGCAAATATTTTTATGCAATAAAGAAGTACACAGATGAATACATAAATTAAGCAAAAGAAACAAAAGAGAGGAGAATTTGTTAAATGGAAAAGCAAAAAAATAATATCAATAAAATTAAAAAGAATAATGGTATTACTTTAATAGCATTAGTGATTACAATCATAGTCTTGTTAATTCTTGCAGGAGTAAGTATTGCAACACTAACAGGACAAAATGGAATATTAACAAGAGCAAG
>CALXAE010000116.1 GCA_944386205.1 uncultured Clostridia bacterium | reverse complement strand
GCAGTTATCGACGCTAAAGAAAAACAAAGTGGTGTAACTGTTCACTATATCAATAACGAATATGACAAAGGTAATATTATCAGTCAAACTGTTGTTGACGTTCTAGAAACAGATACCCCAGAAACTTTAGCAAGTAAAGTGCAAGCTGCTGAAAAAATCCAATTAGTTAATGTCATTAAGAAATTTGAAACAGGTGAACTTTGATGTCCAATTGGGGACGAAGTGATGATTTGGGGACGGAGCTAAAATCATCATTTTGTTTTCCAAAAAGTTTTAAGTAAAATATTCTTTATAAAATGATGATTTTAGCTCCGTCCCCAAATCATCACTTCGTCCCCAATTGGACAATTTTTTAATGCTCGTAAATTTCTCCAATATCTTTTCTATAATCTAAATTATCACTAATATTTCCTTCTAGTGCTTTATATGCTTTTTCTTTTGCTTCTTCTAATGTATCTCCCATTGTTGTTACACCAAATAATCTTGAAGTTCCCACAGCTTCATATGTATTTCCTTCTACTGGCTTTGTACTTGCAAAATAAATTTTAGCACCACTTTCTTCAATTGCTTTTTTATTTACTATAAATACACATGGTTCTTTACTTTTTTGTATCGCATAATCTGGGCTTACTACATAAATCGTAAATGTATAATTCTTTTTAAATTTACAGTTTTCTGTACTTAATTTTTTATTAAATATATTTTCTAATACTTCTGTAAACGGTGTTTCTAAAGAGTTTAATACATTTAGTGCTTCTGGGTCTCCAAATCTTGCATTAAATTCTATAAATTTAATACCGTCTTTACATTTGAAAAATCCGCCATAGATAACGCCTGTAAATTCTAAGTTATCTTTATTCACATATTGAATGGTATCTTTTATTAACTTACTACATATATCTACATCTTTTTGTTCTAAGAATGGCAATAATCCATTTTCAAAGCTAAGACAACCCATTCCACCAGTTCCTGGTCCTTTGTCTTCATCAAAACGATATGGATAATCAAAGGTAATTGGTGTTACGACAATATTTTCACCATCTGTTAATGCCATAACAGTAAATTCTCTACCTTCTACTTTGTCTTGTACAATAACACTTCCATCAGCTTCTAAACAAGATTTAGCATACTCATATCCTTCTTGTTTTCCTTTAAAATGGATACCACCTACTTTAACACCTTTTCCCCCTGTTAATCCTTCTGGTTTTACAACAAAACTGTCATCATTGTAGTTTTTCATAACTTCATCTAATGCTTCAATGGTTTTAACACTTTCATTTTTTATTACCATTTCAGGTGCTAATTGTTTTACAATGTCTAAAGCATAGGTTTTACTCCATTCTACTTTTGCACCTTTTGATGTTGGTCCAAAGGTTTGTAATCCAAGCTTTCTGGCTAAATCAATTAATCCTTCTTGTAACAAATTGTCTTGACTAACCACTACTGCTTGAATTCCTTCTTCTTTCACAAATTTTTCTACAAGTTCTTTATCAAATGGGTTTCCTATGATATATTTTCCATTTGATTTTTCTACTTGCTCTACAATTGATGGATTTGCATATGGTAATATGGCATATAGCGCATATCCTTTTGCAATTTGTTCAGCAAGTACGGCTTCTCTTCCACCATTTCCTAGTAATAGACATTTTTTCATTTACTAATTTTCCTCCTTTTTTATTTTTAAGACTGCCCAAGAAACTTATCAATTATTTTTTTTTATTTGTTTTCCCTATGTATGCACTTGGAATTGTTTTTCTTTTATTTACAATGACATAAATAACAATATATATTAATGAAATTGGCAATATTGGAATAATCATAAATGCAGATACATACCAGTTAAATGTAAATACAAGTGGCTGTAGTATTCCGCTCTCCGTTCATAACCCTTGAGAAAAATATAAATATGCCCTCTATAAAAAACAAACACCAACGAGCTATAGCAATGTAAAATAATATTTTGCTGAGATTTACTCTTTTTACAGTATTTCTATTTTCCTTCTTGTTCTCATTCTCATTCTCATTTTCACTTTTATTTTTACTTTTTTTAAAGGTAATAAGATAATATATTTGATAACCAATCCATAAACAAATTATTAAAACAAATGGCAAACTATAAGGTAACATTGCAAATGTTATAAACCACATAAAAAAGACGTTGTTAAGCAAACTGCCAATTGCTTGAAATCCATATACAAATTCTTCCTCACCAGGAGCTCTATATCCCCCAACAGCATAACATATACACATATATATTAAAATAGCATATGGTAGCAAAGATATACCAAATAATATGTGTTTTATATATTTTTTATTTTCATTCTCCATGATTATCCCCTTTTTTACTGTATAGAAAAATTGCTTTTCTATATAGATTTTCCGTATATAACAAGGTTAAGCTTTCATTAACTTGTGAACTTTTAAGACTGTCCCTAAAGTTCAAAGTTCTTTATACATTTACCTCGATTGTAGCATCTTGTCCTAAATCTTTATATTTTTCTAATACTGGATTTACTCTTTCATTTATAAAGTCTTCTACTTGGCTAACTGCTCTCCCGCATAAATGGTCTGGATTTAAGATATGTAGAATTTCTTCTTCTGTTAATCCAAATGTTTCATCTGCTGCAATTCTTTGTACTAAATCATTTGGTTTTCCAAATTCTTTTACTTGTTTTCCAGCTTCCATAGAATATACTCTAATTTTTTCATGTAATTCTTGTCTATCTCCACCTTTT
>CALXAE010000115.1 GCA_944386205.1 uncultured Clostridia bacterium | reverse complement strand
TATGAAAAGATTTTTCTTCTCAAACTATATAAATTATAGCACAAAACGTCGAAAAAAGCAAATTTATGTACGGTATGACGTGAAAACAAAGAAAAAACAAAAAATTACTGAAAAGTTATAAAAAAATAAGTAATAAATATTAATTCAAATGAATATCATATTATGAAAATAACATAAGGAGGAATGAAAATGGAGTATACAGAAGCAAAAGCGTTGAACTTGGAATTAAGAAAAACACATAAAGAAAGGTTGGACAAGAATTTTATAAGAAAGATTTATGAACATAAATGGATAAGCTTGATCACTTTTTCAGTAATTATATTATCTAGCATAAATGCAATGATGATATATAATTTTCTAAAAATTTTGCAAAATTTTTAAATCTTCAAATACCCTTGGAAAAATCAAAAAAATGTGGTAAAATATAGCTATTCTGATAATAGGAGGAATAGTAGTTTATTTATGCTACTTGAAATAATTATGAAAATAGCAAATGAATGGAAAGATTATAAAATATTAGATATGGCAGATGGGCAAAAATTAGAAAAATGGGGTGATGTAATATTATCTCGACCAGACCCACAAATTATATGGAAAAATAAAAGCTTCCCAAATAAATGGAAAGACATTAATGCAGTATATAATAGAAGCAAAACAGGTGGAGGTTCATGGGATTTTAAGAAAAAAATGCCTTCTCAATGGCAAATAAAATATAAAGATTTAATCTTTAATATAAAACCAATGGGATTTAAACATACAGGGCTATTTCCAGAACAAGCTGTTAACTGGGATTGGATGATACAGAAAATCAAAAGCGAAAAAAGAGATATAAAAGTATTAAATCTATTTGCCTATACAGGTGGAGCAACTGTGGCTTGCTTGTCAGCAGGGGCTTCTGTGTGTCATGTAGATAGTTCAAAAGGTATGACTACTTGGGCAAAAGAGAATGTAACATCATCTGGTTTACAAGATAGACCTGTTCGATTTATTGTAGATGATGTTGTCAAATTTGTAAATAGAGAAATTAGAAGAGGAAATACCTATGATGCAATTATCATGGACCCACCATCATATGGAAGAGGTGCTAAAGGGGAAGTATGGCAATTTGAAAATAATATTTATGATTTATTAGAATTATGTACAAAAGTATTGTCAGACAAACCATTATTCTTTTTAATTAATTCTTATACAACAGGGATATCAAGTAAAGTATTAGAAGATATTTTAGAGCTAACTGTAAGTAAAAAATATAAAGGAAGAATAGAATCCGGAGAGATTGGACTTCCTATGGAAAATTCTAAGTTGGTGTTACCTTGTGGAATTTATGGAAAATGGGAAAATTTGCAAAATAATTAGCATTTGGCGTTGTTACATTTCATTTGAAATTTAATCAACGTGCGTGAGCACGCCTCATAAATTTCAAATTCATGTGCCTAGCCAAATATCTAATTCTTTTACAAATTATAGTAAATAAAAAAATAGATTGGAAAAGGTTTGAAATGGAAAAGTTAAAAGTTATATATGAAGATAATCATATTATTGTTGTAGAAAAAATACCAAATATTCCTTCACAATCAGATAAGACTGGAGATATGGATATTCTAACACTTGTCAAGGAATATATTAAAGAAAAGTATAATAAACCGGGAAATGTATATTTGGGGCTAGTCCATAGATTAGATAGACCAGTAGGTGGTGTTATGATATTTGCTAAAACTTCTAAATCAGCTTCAAGATTAAGTAATCAAGTAAGGGAAAAAATTTTTAAGAAGGAATATTTAGCAGTTGTCGATGGAAAGTTTGAAAATACAAAAGGAACTTTGGTTGATTATTTATATAAGGATGAAAGAAATAATATTAGTAAAGTGGTAAATAAAGAGAAGAAAAATGCAAAAGAAGCAAAATTGGATTATGAGGTTTTAAAATATAATGAGGTAAAAGATTTATCGTTAGTAAAAATTAATTTATATACAGGTAGACATCATCAAATTCGAGTACAACTCTCTCATTGTGGTCATAGTATATTTGGAGATCAAAAATATGGAAAAAGAGGAAAGGGAAAACAAATTGCTTTATGGGCATATAAATTAACAATTGAACATCCAATTTCTAAAGAAAAATTAGAATTTCAGGATTGGCCAGAACCAATTGGAACATGGTGCATTCTGAAAGAAGAAAAGGTCTAGCAAAGCTAGATCTATTTTTGCATTATAGGAAATTGCATTTCCTATAATGCAAAAAAAAAATTGCACAGAAAAATTGTTTCACAATTTTTCGCGCAACAAATCTTATACGCTTCTTGCTAGACCTTAAATTAATGTAATCAATGTTAAAAAATAGAGAAAAGGTCTAGCGAAGCTAGATTTGTTCTATGGGAAAAATCAAGTTTTTTCTATACGAGAACGTTGCTTCACTCTAAATACATTTTATTTCATTAAAAAATATTTTATAAAATACAAAAAAATGCATTTTTATAAAACAAAATTAAGATTTTGTAAAAGAAAAGTCCTATAAAATAACAAGAGTGCTAAAATCAAATTAGCAAGAAGAGGTGAAGAAAATGATAGATAGTATCTGCACATTCTTGACTAATAGAATAAGAAAAGAGATGCCAGAAATTGATGATGAGAGAGCAGAAGTAATCCATTATGGATTAGAAAATATAGTAGGAGAATTTCCGAAAATTATCTTATTGCTTATAATCGCATTTTTTCTGGGAATATTTAAAGAAGTATTATTTATGTTTGTTGTGCTAATGCCATACAGAGGAGCATCTGGAGGATTTCATTTAAAAACACATCTAGGATGCATTGTTGGAACAACAGCCTTTTATTGTGGGATAGTATTTCTTTCACAAAATATTATATTGGAAGATATAACAAAATATATTTTGACAGGAATTATATGGATATTTGGAATGTTTATGATAAAAATTTATGCTCCAGCTGATACAGAAAATGTTCCTATATTATCAAAAGAAGAAAGAAAAAAGAAACAAATGATAGCATATATTACATATTCAATCGGTTTGATTGCTGCTTTATTGATACAGGACAATGTTATTTCTAATATCTTACTATTTGGAAATCTATTACAAACATTG
>CALXAE010000114.1 GCA_944386205.1 uncultured Clostridia bacterium | reverse complement strand
ATAATCGTGTTATTAATCCTAGCAGGAGTAACAATCGCGACATTAACAGGAGAAAATGGAATACTAACCAGAGCAAGTGAGGCAAGTGAGCAAACAGAAATAGCAGAAGAAAAAGAAGCAATAGGAGTAGCATATGCTGGAGTTTTGGCAGATAATAATGGAATAGGAGTATCTTCTTCAGAATTACAAGATGAATTAAGAAATAATGGGTATAATGCAACAGTAACAGATAATGGAGATGGAACATTTACAGTAACATTTGAATCAGGAAGAGAATATACAATAAATGCAGACGGAAGTATAGAAGGCGGAAACGGAGAAAGTGGAGATGGAACAGAAACAGGAAGTTTGCCATCAAATGAATATTCAAAACCATATTTGCCAGGAGATGAATTTAGTCAAGTTCCAGGAACAAATTTAGAAAATGGATTAGTGGTAACAGACGGAACAAATTATTGGACATGGATAGAAGTGCCAACAAATATATATACAACAGCACAATCAGTAACAGATTATGAAGCAATAGAAAATGATATGGAGACATATACAGCGACATTATTATCAAGAAATAATTATAAGGATGTTTGGTATGACGGAAACGGAAATACGGCAGAAGATGAAGGAGCAGATTTAACAGATACAAGTGGATGTGGATTAACATATGAGGAATATAATAATTTAAAAAATACAATGTTAAGTAGTGTGTATCAAAATGGAGGATTTTGGATAGGGCAATATGAAGCAGGATCAAGCGTGGTAAGAACAAGTGGAAGTCAAGAATTAACAATACCAGTAATCCAACAAGATGCATACCCATATAATTATATAACATGTTCAAATGCACAAATACAAGCAAGTCAAATAAATTCAGGAAATTATACAAGTAGTTTAATGTTTGGAATACAGTGGGACTTAGTGTTGAAACATTTGCAAACACATGGAGCAACAGTAGAGGAATTAACGAGTAATTCAACAGATTGGGGAAATTATCAAAATGCGACATTTGATATAACAAGAGGAGAATATTCAACAAATGATGGAGTAAGTTTTACGCCAGTTAGTGGAACATATACAAAACCAGCAAGTAGGGTATTATTAACAACAGGAGCATCAACAGATAGAAATGTTAAGATGAATATATATGACCTAGCCGGAAATGTATATGAATGGACCTTAGAGAGAAACACGAATGCCAGCCTTCCGTGTGCTACTAGGGGTGGCTATTACATCATATCTGGCTCTATTACTCCCGCATCTAGCCGCTCTTACATTAGCACGTCCTTCAGCAACTACTATGGCTTTCGCCCAGCTTTATACTAAGTCATGCTGAAAGCTAAGCCGTGAATATGAAAAGCATGTTATACAAATAGTACAACATGCTTTTATTACATTTCTATGACATTTGCAAAAAATGTTGAAAAAACTCATTAGTTCATATATAATAAAATTGTATGAAAATTTGACTTTGACAAAGGAGGAAGCATATGGATACATTTGCTGATTACATATTAGACGAACAAAACCTAGCATCTAAAATGGAAATAACATATTACTTAGCAAAAAAAGCAAGAATATTTTTTGACAAATCAGTTGTTTTCAAAACAGAAATTGCAAGAATGTTTGTAAACTATATGAAAGTAGATGTTGATATAAACTTAATACTAACAGCTTGTCTATTATGTAATTGTAAAAAAATAGATAATGCACAAGATATAGAAAAAATACATTCATATGCAAAAGAAGGAGCAGACTATTTATTAACATTAGGATTTGACAAAAGATTTTGCAAAATGTGTGAAGAAATTAATAGATATAGTAATAGCAATCCAAGAGAAAGAGAAAGTGACGTTTTAGAATTAGTTGACCAATTTGGAGGAATGTTATTAGATAGACCAGAAAGAATAGGTTTTCAACCAGATGAGGCAATGGTATTATTAGAACATAGAAATTTAAAAGGGCAATATAACAGATTTTTACATACATTTGGAGAATTTGTACAAATGATGGAACAAATAGAATTAACAGATTTAACATCAATGAAATCTTTAAGAAGATTAGTAAAAATACATAATGAAACAGATGACGTGAAAGATTTTATAAAAAAAGTATGCTATGAATATGAACCAAAAATAGACAAAGCGGTAGCTGATTACAGAAAAGAAGTAAAATCGGAAATGTTTAAAGATGCTAATAGACCACTATTTAGTGAAGAAACAACTAAAAAAATATTAGCTCATATTGCAGAAGAAAATATGCAAGGTGAAAAATTAAAAAATGAAAATTAAATAAAATTGCCAAAAGTTGCCAAAAGGTGATGATTTGGGGACGGAGATAAAATCATCATTTCCTATGAATTATTTTGTTTGATTTTTTTGAATACGAAATGATGATTTTATCTCCGTCCCCAAATCATCACCTTTTGGCAACTTGAAACAAGAAAAGAGGTATTAAGATGTACGAAATATTTGCAGATTTACATGTACACATAGGAAGAAGTGAAAATGGAAAGCCAATAAAAATTACAGCAGCAAGGTCTTTGAATTTTGCAAACATTGCCAAAGAATGTGCAGACAGAAAAGGAATTCAGGTTGTAGGAATTATTGATTGTGCCTCTCCATATGTTATAGAAGATATTGAGAATTTTTTAAAAACAGGAGATGCATATGAACTAGAAGATGGTGGTATTATCTATAAAGATAAAGTTTGCATATTGCTAGGAAGTGAAGTAGAAACTTCAGAAGAAGGTAGAAATGGAAATAAAGGGGCAGCTCATAATATTTGTTTCTTTCCACATTTAATAGATATTAAAGGATTTTCTAATGAATTAAGTCATCATTTAAAAAATATTACATTAAGTACACAAAGATCTGATTTATCAGGATATGATTTAATTGATATGGTAGAAAAATATAATGGAATATTAATTCCTGCTCATATTTTTACACCACATAAAAGCTATTATGGAAATTGTACAGACAGATTACAATATATATTTAAAGAAAAATATGACAAAATCTTTGCAGTAGAATTAGGCTTGAGTTCAGATACCTACTTGGCAGATATGATTTCTGAATTAGAAAACAAGACATTTGTTACTAATTCTGATGCCCATTC
>CALXAE010000113.1 GCA_944386205.1 uncultured Clostridia bacterium | reverse complement strand
CCGGACTTTCCTCTCGTAATTCCTTTCGGAGATTTACCAGCGACTATTCAATTTACTCTATTTGTTATTATATCATAGATTATTGATTTCTTCTAGTAAATTTTTGTATTTTATTAAAAATACTGAATTGTTTTGAATATTTATTGCATTTTTTAATTCGTTTAACATTACATATCCTTTATTAATACCAGATTGCTTATTGCTATCTATTTCTGCATTTGTTAACAAAGAAGAATATACTGTAATTGCATCTGTAATATTAGTATTCATACCTTCCCAATCTCCATTATCTAACTTAGCATATGCACTAAAAACATTTAATTTTGTTTCTAATATTGTTTTATATAATGTATCATCAATAGCTGTTTGAGCAAATTTAGGGATATACGTATATAAATTCACTAAATTTTCTAATGTCAACTGTTTATTTTCTTCTTCTATACTTGCAGTTAAATTATCCAATTGTTGATTAAAATTTAATATATCTTCTTGTCCAATATTTGAACTATATAGATCTAGTGTAATTGTAGACATCGAAGTATAAATTAATTCCAACTCATTTTTGCATGAAGTCCAATCAATATCTCTATTACTTGTCAGAATTCCAGAAGCTATCATTTCATAATTTTCCCCTGTATTTTCTGTTTGAGTATTATTACTTGAACTGTCTTGTGTTGATGAGCCATCTGAATTTGAACCAGAATCAGAGCCAGAATCAGAACTATTATTTCCCCCTTCTGACGAACTGTTTCCACTTCCAGAATTTTCAGCTGCTCTCGATTCTTCTATTTTTGTTGTATAGATTTGATAATTTCTTGTTTCAATATTGTTCATATTATTAAATAAATCTACCAATTTTGTGTCTAAATATCTAATTTCGGAAACTACTTTTTGTTTTTCGTCCTCCTCATTATTTTGCGTAGCACTCGTATATACTGTGAGAGCTAATACGACCAATACAATTATTAAAATAATATATGAAATAATCTTAAATTTTTTCAAAAAAATCCCTCCATTTTTTGAGTGAAGTACTGTTTTCTTTGGATAGTATTTGCACTTTTTTGCTAATTTATTCTATGTATAATTATTTCATAATTTTTCATACTAAATAATATAAATGTTTGTTATGGAGAATATTATGTATGTAACTGTTAATTTATATAGTCAAAAAAAAGGTGAATTAAATAGATTTTTAAGTAAGTTTTATAATACTAATCTTGAAATAGAAGGAAATTTAAGTTGGGAAAAGCAATACCAAAATCCTATTGAAATGGCTGAAATTGTAGGAGTTTTTTTGGACAACATAGAAGATTATTTTATTCATATGTGGATTTGCATTGACAAAAATGTGTATATCAATATTAATGAAAAAAATGGTAATGAAATTATCAAATATCTTTATGAAAGATTTCCATACTAACAAATAACGCCAAACTGGTAATCCAAAGCAAATGATACCTCGAATTACCAATTTGGCTTTATTATTTTTCTATAATAATTGTTACTGGGCCATCATTTAATAAACTCACCTTCATATCTGCACCAAATATACCTCTTTCAACTTTTATATCATTTTTTGCACATTCATCACAAAAATACTCATATAATTCATTGGCTTTATCTGGTTTTGCTGCTTCTATAAAAGATGGTCTGTTACCTTGAGAACAATCTGCATATAAAGTAAACTGTGAAATAATTAATAATTCCCCATCTACATCTTTTAATCCTAAATTCATTTTGTCATTTTCATCTCTAAACACTCTTAATTTACATAGTTTTTTTACTAGATAATCTGCATTTTCTTCTGTATCATTATGTGTAACACCTAGTAATACTAAAAATCCTTTTCCGAATTTTTCCAACCGTTTTTTCATCTACTTTTACTTCTGCTTCTTTAACTCTTTGTACAACAATTTTCATATCTGTTTTTCCTTCCTAAATTACATAAGAATTTATATGACGTTCCTTTTACATCAAATTTGGTTGGAAAATGCACTTTTCCAACCTTTTTTTATTCTCCTATATTTTTTAATTCTTCTTCTGTAATATCTTGTGCATCTGGATTAATTTCTACTTCTGTTGTTTTTTCTAATGTATTATTTTCAACAAGTTCTACTTCTTTTACCTCTTTCTCTTCTTGTTTTGCGCCACATTCTGGACAGAATTTCATGTTTTTGTCAATTTCTTTAAAACAGTTTGGGCACTGCTTTTTGTCTTTTAATTCTAGGCATTCTCTTCTCAATCTTTCAATTTCTTGACTCATTTCGTCAATATTTTTACATTCTTCTGATAAATCCTTATCAATTGAGATTTCTTCTTTTTTTACATGTTTTTCATATACTTTTTTTCCAATTTCTTCATATATATCTTCTATTTTAGCTTTTAAATCTCCCATTTTTAGTTTTAATTTTGTTTCTTTGGCAATCTTTCCTGTTTTATCTGCTGTAACTTTATATGCTTCTGTTGCTTTTTTTCCTAATTGATTAAAAAAATCCATTTTCTTTCATTCCTTTCAACATTCCTTATTACCTCTTATTATTTCCTTATACTACTATATTATTCATCTTTTTTCTCTCTTGTCATTAATTGATTTACTGCAACTTTTGGATCTAATTTTTCGTAAATTACTTGATATACTGTTTCTACAATTGGCATATATACATTATGCATTTTTCCTAATTCATAAGCAACTTCAATATTATCGATACTTTCAATTACCATACCTACTTCTCTTTTTGCTTCTTCTAATGTTTTTCCCTGTCCAATCAATTTACCAGCTTTTCGATTTCTACTATGTTCACTTAAACAAGTAACAATTAAATCTCCTAATCCACTCAAACCATAAAATGTATCTTTTTCTCCGCCTAAAGCAACACCTAATCTAGTTAATTCTCCTAATCCTCTTGTGATTAAAGCTGCAAAAGTGTTATCTCCTAAACCAATTCCACTTGCAACACCTGCACAAAATGCAATTATATTTTTTAATGCTCCTCCTAATTCTACACCTTTTACATCTCTTGAAGTATAAATTCTCATTTCTGGGCACATAAATGTATCTTGTATTAAATTTAGTATTCCTTCATCTTTAGAAGCAATGACTAATACAGTAGGAATAGCAATTGAAACTTCTTCTGCATGACTAGGTCCTGACAATACACCTACTCTAATTCCTGGCAATTCTTCTTCTAATACTTCGTCTAGTGTTTTTAATGTTTCTTTTTCAAATCCTTTTGAACAAATAATAACTGGTTTTTCTCCAACATATTGTTTATATTGTT
>CALXAE010000112.1 GCA_944386205.1 uncultured Clostridia bacterium | reverse complement strand
GGTATGGATATGTCATTTTCAGGAATAATGACTAAAACACAAACACAACAAAAACCTGACAAAATACATTCAGAAGCATATATAGATACTGTTAGAAAAATTGAAGATATAAAAAAAGAAATTGAACAAAAAATTAAAGACAAAGATGAAATTACAAATCAAGAATATACTCAATATACTTATAGGTATGACGATATAGAATTTGATATATATACACAAACGGAATATTTGCCTGGTGAAATCAATGAACTCCAAAAAAGATGTGATGAGATTGAAACATTACTATATACAGAACTAGCTAATAAAGTTAGTGCAGAAAAAGCAGAAGATAAGCAATACTCAGAAACATATATAAAATTAAAAAAAGGACTGGAGGAATTAGAAAAGAATATTGAACAAAAAGATAAGGACAAAAATGGGATTACGGCTAGTAAATTTGATCAATTTGCTGGTGAACTTGATAAGTATATTCGCCAGATATCAAATCTTTCACCAAATGAATATGAGAAACTTAAAGTTGTGTATGATAGAGTATTTAATCAATTAAGAAACGTAAAAATAAAAGATAATCTAACGACTGATTCAGCACATGATAAGAAAACAGAAAATATACATTCAGAAGCATATTTAAATGCAAGCAAAAATATAGAGAATTTTAAAAATAAAATGAAAAAACAGGTAAATACTAAAATTACTAGACAAAAATTATTAATACTTGTAAATGAATATGATAATATGCTTCAAGAAATAACTAACAAAAGATATCAATTACTTGAAGGGGAAGCAGATTTACTTTATTCAGAAATGACAAAAATAAGCAAAGCACTTGAAAAAATAGATAAAGCTATTGCAGAAAGTCAATCTAAAGATCCAATTGATATTCCAGGAGATAATTCACAGCAAGGGAATAATAATCAAGAAAAACCGACTAAAAAAGAACCAATAAGATCAGAAATTCCATTTCTTTCATCTATTACAATTGGTAGAAATGTAAAAATTTCTTGGGGATTAGATGAAGAACACAAATTAAGCAAGAGCGAATTACGTGAGTGTGTGAATATGCCAACTTGGCTTGTTGTTTCTGCTGTAAAAGATGTTGTTGCAAAATTCGAATATAAAGATGAAAAATTACTTAATGATTTAATAAATGATAAAAAAATTGATCCAACTGTTTTAGCAGTAATTTGTAAATCTGATTTGGATAATACACAAAAAACTAAAATGCTAAATACATATATAAATGATTCATCAAGATTACTAGAAGAGGAAAGCGACAAATGTAAAAATTTATGCAAAGTATCTTATGATTATGATGAGTTATCTAAATCGAATTTTATAAAAAGAGTTTTGGGCATGGAAGTAAATGAAGATGAAAAAGAAAAAATAATTGAAAGAGCTGAAAAATCAAAAGAAAATAACTTAGGAACAATAGAGGGAGAATATAAACCAAAAAATAGATTATCTAGATTTTTATCATTATTTAATAGAAATAAAGCATTAGATGCACCATATGAAGTATTAACTTCAATAGATGATGAAGATGAACAGGAAGAAAAAACAGAAGATAAAAAAGAACCAAAACATTGGGAAGTTTCAGATGAAGTAAAAAGTGAAACAGATAGAGTTTCAAGAGATTTCAATAGTAGGCAAAGTAAAAAACCAGCAATTAAGACAACTATAAAAGAAAAATCTAACGGAGCAAGATAAATAATTAACATAATCAATAAAAACTTGGGAAAATATCCAAGTTTTTATTGACTTTAAGCACTAAACATGATAGAATATAACACGTTACAATAAATTGAATGAATATGCAATTTTGTAAACAAATAAGGAGGTGGAATTTAAGTGCCAACAATTAATCAATTAGTAAGAAAAGGTAGAAAAACAGGAGTAACAAAATCAACTGCACCAGCTTTACAACATGGATATAACATGAAAAACAAAAAGCTAACTAATAGCAGATCTCCACAAAAAAGAGGAGTTTGTACAGTTGTTAAAACAGTTACACCTAAAAAGCCAAACTCAGCTTTAAGAAAAGTTGCCAGAGTTAGACTTTCTAATGGTTATGAAGTTACATCTTATATCCCAGGTATAGGACATAACTTACAAGAACACAGTGTTGTATTAATTAGAGGTGGTAGGGTAAAAGACCTTCCAGGTGTTAGATACCATATCATTAGAGGAACATTAGATACAGCAGGTGTTAAAGACAGAATGCAAGCACGTTCAAAATACGGAGCTAAAAAACCAAAGAAATAAAATCATTTGGATAATTAGCAATCTGCTTTAATTAAAAATATAATAAGACTAGTGCTTGTACTCTTACTAAACTTAAGGTACTTAAATTTAGAATAGATTATAAAGCACTATGCGGGAAAGTAAAACTTTCCAGAGTAACTTTGATATTTATTTAAATATCACATTAGAATTAGTAAAACTAATATCTTATAGAAAAGGAGTGAAGAATAGTGCCAAGAAGAGGATTTATTGCAAAAAGAGACGTTTTACCAGATCCAATGTATAATAGCAAAGTTGTTACAAAATTAGTAAACAACATAATGTTAGATGGTAAGAAATCAGTTGCTCAAAAAATAGTATATGATGCATTTGATATCATAAAAGAAAAAGAAGGAAAAAATCCTTTAGAAGTTTTTGAAGCAGCTTTAGAAAATGTTATGCCAGTTCTTGAAGTAAAAGCAAGAAGAGTAGGTGGAGCAACATATCAAGTACCATTAGAGATTAGACCAGAAAGAAGACAAACTTTAGGTTTAAGATGGCTTGTAACATATGCTAGAAATAGACATGAAAAAACAATGGCTGAGAAATTAGCTAATGAAATAATGGATGCAGTTGCAGGAAATGGTGGAGCATTTAAAAAGAAAGAAGATACACATAGAATGGCAGAAGCTAATAAAGCATTTGCACATTATAAATGGTAAAATAAATTTTGAAAGTAAATGAAGGGAGGATATAAGATAATGGCAGGAAGAGAATACCCATTAGAGAGAACAAGAAATATAGGAATTATGGCTCATATTGATGCAGGAAAAACCACAACAACTGAAAGAATCTTGTTTTATACTGGAAAAACTCATAAAATAGGTGAAGTTCATGAAGGTGCTGCTACAATGGACTGGATGGAACAAGAACAAGAAAGAGGTATTACAATTACATCTGCTGCAACAACATGTTTTTGGAATAATAATAGAATTAATATTATTGATACTCCAGGACACGTTGATTTCACAGTAGAAGTACAAAGATCTTTAAGAGTTTTAGATGGTGCAGTTACAGTATTAGCAGCAAAAGGTGGAGTTCAACCACAAACAGAAACAGTTTGGAGACAAGCTG
>CALXAE010000111.1 GCA_944386205.1 uncultured Clostridia bacterium | reverse complement strand
GATAGAGAAATTACTTTCTTAGATACACCAGGACATGAAGCATTTACAGCAATGCGTGCAAGAGGTGCACAAATTACAGATATTGCAATTTTGGTAGTTGCTGCAAATGATGGTGTTATGCCTCAAACAGTTGAAGCTATAAACCATGCAAAATCAGCAGGTATTCCAATTATTGTTGCGATTAACAAAATTGATTTACCAGACGCCAATATTGATAAAGTAAAACAAGAATTAATGGCATATGAATTGGTACCAGAAGAATGGGGTGGAGATACAATATATGTTCCAATCTCAGCTAAAAAACATCAAAATATTGACCAATTATTAGAAATGGTATTATTAGAAGCAGATGTATTAGAATTAAAAGCAAATCCACATAAACAAGCAAAAGGTGCTGTTATAGAAGCAAGACTAGATAAAGCAAAAGGTGCAATTGCAACTATGTTGGTACAAAGAGGAACCTTAGATGTAGGAGATACTATTGTTGTTGGTTCATCAATCGGAAGAATCAGAGCCATGACAAATGACAAAGGTAAAAAAGTAAAATCAGCAGGACCATCAACACCAGTTGAAATTATGGGATTAACAGATGTACCAGAAGCTGGAGATACATTCTATGAAGTTAAAAATGAAAAAATGGCAAAACATTTAATAGAAAGAAGAAAACGTCAAGCAAGAGAACAAGCAATTAATAGTGTTACTAAAGTAACTTTAGACAATTTATTTAGCCAAATGGAAGAAGGAAAACTAAAAGTATTGAATTTAATTGTAAAAGCAGATGTTCAAGGTTCAGTAGAAGCTGTAAAACAATCATTAGAAAAATTACAAAATGAAGAGGTTAGAGTAAAAGTAATCCATAGTGCAGCAGGTGCTGTTAACCAATCAGATGTTACACTTGCAAAAGTATCAAATGCAATAATCATTGCATTTAATGTAAGACCAGACCATACAGCAAAAGAAATGGCAGAAAAAGAAGAAGTAGAAATCAAACAATATTCAGTTATTTACCAAGCAATAGAAGATGTAGAATCAGCTATGAAAGGAATGTTAGCACCTAAATTTGAAGAAAAAGTTATTGGAAATGTAGAAGTAAGACAAATATTTAAGATTTCAAACGTAGGAACTGTTGCGGGAGCATTTGTATTAAATGGTAAAGTAGAAAGAAATGCAGGTGTAAGAGTTATTCGTGATAATATTGTTATTCATGACGGACATTTAGCGACATTAAAAAGATTTAAGGATGATGTTAAAGAGGTTTCAAAAGGATTTGAATGTGGTATGCAAATTGAAGACTATAATGACATCAAAGAAGGAGATATCATAGAAGTATACGTTATGGAAGAAATCAAAAGATAGGAGAGAAATATATGCAAGGAAAAGAAAATCCAAGACTAGGGAGAATTGATGAAGAATATAGAAAAGAACTTAGTCAAATTATTGGATATGAATTAAAAAATCCAAATGTAACAGGAATGATTAGTGTTACAAAAGTAAAAGTAACAAATGATTTAAAATTTGCAAAAGTTTATGTGAGTATTTTAAACTCAAAAAATGTAAAAGAAACATTAGCAGGACTAAAAAAATCATCAGGATATATAAGAAGTGAATTGGCAAAAAGAGTAAATTTAAGAAACACACCAGAATTAATCTTTGAATTAGATGACTCAATTGAGTATGGTGCAAAAATTGATTCTATCTTAAAAGAAATTATGCCAAAGGAGGAAAAGTAATGACCTTAGATGATATTTTAGTAGAAATTAAGCAAGCAGAAAGTATTGTGATAATGGCACATGAAACTCCTGATGGAGATGCAGTAGGTAGTATGCTATCTATGAAATTGGCTTTAAAGAAAATTGGAAAAGAAGCAGATGTTATAGTAAGAGAATTCCCAAGAACATTTGCTTTCTTACCAGGAGCAAATATGGTAAAGGAAAATACAAATATAGAACATTATGATTTAGCAATTTCGTTAGACTGTGCAGATTTAAAAAGACTAGTAGGAAGAGAATATTTTGAAAAGGCTAAAAAAACAATTGTAATTGATCATCATAGTACAAATATGATGTATGGAGATTTAAACTTTGTAAATCCAGTATCTCCAGCTTGTTGTGAAATATTAGCAGGAATGTTTGAATATTTTGATATTCCTATTGATGCAGAAATCGGAAGTTGTATCGTAACAGGAATTATTACAGACACAGGTGGATTTAAATATTCTAGTGTAACAGCAGAAACTTTTGAATTTACAGCAGAATTGTTAAGAAAAGGTGTAAACATATCTGATATTTATCAAAGAGTATTAGAAACAAGAACAAAAGCAAATTTTGAATTATTAAGAAGAGCTATGAATAGGTTAGAACTTTTAGAAAATGACAAAATTGCTTTTACATATATTAACAAAAAAGATGAAGAAGAAGTACATGCAGAACCAGGAGACCATGAAGGTATTGTAGAAAGTGCAAGAAGTGTAGAAGGAGTCCAAGTATCTGTATTTATCCGAGAAAAAGAAGAAAACTTATACAAAGTTTCTATGAGAGCAGGAAATGGTACAAATATTAATGTTTCAGACATTTGCTATGTCTTTGGCGGTGGTGGACACCCAAGAGCAGCTGGTGCAGTTGTATCAGGAACAGTAGAACAAGTAAAAGAAAAATTGGTAAAAGAAATAAAAGGACAATTGGGGCCAGGTTAGAAAATGTATCATTTTTGTCGAAATTTTTGTAAAGGAATTTTTATAAATTCCTTTATTTTTTTATTTGAATTGTATATAATAGGAAAGAAAAAATTACAAAAATGTCTAAAAGAAAACATTTCAAAATGGACAAAACGACAAAAAAGATAAGAGGTGCAAAATGAATAAAACTGAAGCTAAAAAAAGAATAGAAGAATTAAGAGAAAAGACAGAATATTATGCAAAAAAATATTATGATGAAGATAAACCAGAGATATCAGATTTTGAGTATGATATGTTAATGGTAGAATTGAGAAATTTAGAAAAAGAATATCCAGAGTTTATTTCAAAGGATTCTTTAACACAAAAAGTAGGTGGACATGTAAAAGAAGGATTTCAAAAGGTAACACATGAAGTGCCACTTCAAAGTTTGCAAGATGTATTCAGCTTTGAAGAAGTGGAAGAGTTTGATGAGAGAATTAGAAAACAGGCGGAAGAAAATGGAATAAAAGATGTAAATTATGTAGTAGAGACTAAAATAGATGGTTTGTCTGCAGCTTTAGAATACAAAGAAGGAAAGTTTGTAAGAGGGGCTACAAGAGGAAATGGACTAATAGGAGAAGATGTAACGCAAAATTTAAAAACTGTAAAAACAATTCCAATGGAATTAACTGATAAAATTGATATTATAGTTAGAGGAGAAGTCTTTATTTCAAAACAAGATTTTGAAAAAATGAATCAAGAAAGAGAAGAAAATGAGGAAGAATTATTTGCAAACGCTAGAAATGCAGCAGCAGGTTCTTTAAGACAGTTAGATAGTAAAATAACAGCAAAAAGACCCCTAGACATATATATTTTTAATGTACAAAAAATAGAAGGTAAGACATTTAACTCTCACTTTGAAGAATTGGAATATCTAAGCAAATTAGGTTTTAATGTAAATCCTGTAATAATTCCTTGTAAGAACATAAAAGAAGCAGAAAAAGCGATTGAAAAAATTGGAGAAGATAGAGAAAATTTAACATTTGGAATTGATGGAGCAGTTATAAAAGTAGATGATTTACATTTTAGAGAAATA
>CALXAE010000110.1 GCA_944386205.1 uncultured Clostridia bacterium | reverse complement strand
GAGAATTGCCAAATTTAGAAGACAGGGGAATAGGAAGAGAATTAAGGCATACGAAACATCAATATACAAAAAATGTACAAAAATTATTAGGAATACCAGAGGATTTAGCAAAGGCAAGAACAGAAACGCAAAGACAAAAAGCATTAAAGAGATTAGAAGACAGTGAAGAATATACTGAAGAAGAAAAAGATAAAATGCAAAAAATACATATGATGTGGGAAGAAGTAAGAAAAAGTAGAGAACTTTATGAAGAAAGATAAAATTAGCGAAATATAAATGCATAAAGAGGTTGAAAAATAATTAATGATATTATCAAAATTTTTCAACCTGATTTGTATTTCGAGAAAGGGAACATATATAATATGGATAAAGAATTCCAAAAATTTTTAAATAAAGAGATAGCATATAGTCATATTGATACAAATAAAACCATAAAACTACTTAATGAAATAAAAAATGTATTTATTAAAGATAAAAAATTACTCGAAGAAATAACAAATATAGATTTAAAAAAATGGAGAAAGAAAATAGATTTAGATAAATTCATAGAAATTGTAGATACATATAAACAAGGAGTAAATGGAAGCAAAACATCAGAAAATGTGCAACAAATCAAATATATAGAAAAAGTGGTTGTAAGCTTTTACGGTAATCCATATGTAACACTAAATATGTGTATACAGGCGATAATTTATCAAAAGCAATTGTTATTAGAAACAGGGGAATTTATGCTAGCTACAAATGAATTTATCGTAAAAATGATAAATCAAATTTTGGAAGAAAATCATTTACCAAAATTATTAATACATTGTATAGAGATTTTAAACAAAAAATCAATCATAGAAAAAGAAATCAAAACAATCATTATTGGTGCTATACAAAAGAAAGCAGAATATCTAGGAAAGTACAAGTATGTACCATATAATGAGTATATTTTGTATTGTCTTGATGAAGAGTTAGAGGAATTAAATAGAAGTATTTATGATTATGCATCTGATAATTTTTTTGAAATAGAAGTATTAGATGAAGAAGATATCGAAGAAGCAATTCGTATTATTAATCTTAAAAAAGATGGCATTGCAGTGGTATTAACAAAAGATAGAAATTTGCAAAATGTATTTAAAGAGAAAATTAAAAATAAGTTATATATAAATGAAAATCCGTTTTCAAAAGAAGAAATGAACATTCCATTGGATTGTTTAAAATAGATAAAAAGGAATGAGATGAAATGTTTAATATTGAAGAAGAATTAAAAAAACTACCAGGAAAACCTGGTGTATATATTATGCATGACAAAGATGATAATATTATATATGTTGGAAAAGCCGTTTCTTTAAAAAATAGAGTTAGACAATATTTTAGAAAAACTAATAAAACTGCTAGAATAGAGAAAATGGTTTCTTTAATTGACCATTTTGAATATATTGTTGTAGATAATGAAGCAGAGGCTTTGATTTTAGAATGTAATCTAATTAAGAAAAATAGACCAAAATTTAATGTCTTGTTAAAAGATGATAAAACATATCCATATATAAAAATCGATGTGAAATCAGAATATCCAGGGGTCTATTATACTAGAAGAGTCATAAATGATGGCTCAAAATATTTTGGACCTTATGCTAACCCAGGGGCAGCAAAAGAGATGATGGATTTTATTAAAGAAAGATATAAAATTCATCAATGTAGAATGTTAAAAGAGAGAACTAGACCATGTTTAAATTACCATATTGGCAGATGTTTAGCACCTTGTATGGGAAATGTTGATAAAGAAGAATATCGAAAACAAGTTGATGAAATTATTGATTTATTAGAAGGAAAAACAGATAAAGTTTTAAAAGATTTAGATTTGCAAATGAAAGAAGCTTCTCAAAAAATGGAATATGAAAAAGCAGCCTATTTACGAGATAGAAAACAAGCAATTGAAAGAGCGTCAGCAAAACAAAAAGTATCAAACATATCTGAAAACAGTATTGATGTTATAGGAATTGCAAAATCAGACTTAGAGGTTTGTGTCGAAATCTTTTTTGTTAGAGGAAGTAAGATGATAGGAAGAGAGCAATATTTCTATAAAGATTTAAAAGACATGGAAGATAAAGAAATCCTATCAGGTTTTATCAAACAATATTATTTTGACAATCCAAACATTCCTAGTAAAATTATGATAAGAGAAGAAATTGAAGATAAAGAAGCAATCGAAAGTTGGTTGTCCACAGAAATGGGAAAAAAAGTGGAAATCAAATCCCCAAAAAAAGGTGAAAAGCTTAGATTTGTAGAGATGGCAGAAAATAATGCAAGAGTGACTTTAGAAAATAAAGAAAAAGACAAAAGTGAAATCTTATTAGAACTAAAACAAGTATTAAAAATGGACACATTACCAAGAAAAATAGAAACATTTGATATATCAAATATTTCAGGAGAATATATGGTAGCTGGAATGTGTGTTATGCAAGATGGTGTTATAAAAAAGAACTTGTCAAGAAGATTTAAAATTAAAACAGTATATGGACAAGATGACCCAAAATGTATGGAAGAGGTTATTACCAGAAGATTACGACATTCTATAGAAAATCCAAATGGTGGCTTTGGAAAACTTCCAGATGTGATTTTTGCAGATGGTGGAATAACCCAAATACGAGCAACAAAGCAAGCGATTCAAAATGTGTTACAAGAACTTCAAGAAAAGAAAAAAGAAATAAACATCAAAGTATTTGGAATGGTAAAAAATGATAAACATCAAACAAGAGCATTAATGGATGAAAATAGGAATGAATTAAAAATCTCAGAAAACTTAATGAACCTAATTACCAGATTTCAAGATACAGTCCATGACACAGCCATTACCTATCACAGAAAATTAAGAGATAAAGAAATTAGAAAGTCAGCATTAGATGAAATCAAAGGAATTGGAGAAGTAAAAAAGAAAGCATTACTAAAACAATTTGGCAGTGTTGAAAAAATAAAACAGGCATCAATAGAAGAACTAATGCAAGTAAAAGGCATTACGAAAGAGTTAGCAGAAAAATTGAGACAATTGGGGACGTAACAAAAAAATAAGGGGAGTTACCTCCCCAGTTTGACGTATTTTCTACGTCCTCTTTTGATTTTCCCACATATGGAAAAACCGGGGTAGTGCATAGCTACCCTTTTTTTGCGCATGTAGTTTTGTACAACGTAAAGAACAGATAATGTTATTGCACAAACAGACGCAATAAAAACAATTGCTTTTTTCATAAAGTCTACCTCCTTGGAAATTTGAAAAGCAATTCACAGAGATTTCTCTGTAGTTCCACAGAATAATATATCATATAATATTCAATATAGCAATAGGTGACCGATTCAGATACTTCTGAATCGGTCATCTTATAGCTCACTGCTGGTCATTTTTGTGCTTTTTTGGCGTGTTAGCAATATGCCAAACAATGGCACAAGCTATAAATGCCATTCCGGCTCCAACTGCTCCGGCGATGAGCCAGTCGATAGGAAAGCTTAAAATAGCATCCCAAAGTGTCCGTGGAATATTCTCCAGGGCAAGTCCGATGGCTTCGTGATTAAGGGCAATTACTGTGATTGCTAAAACGAGTAATGCCATCACCATGAAGAGAATCGCAATTGCGACCAATCTTAAGAGTTTCCGTCCAGTTTTTTTCATTTTTTTTCTCCTCTCTCTTACACTCTTTTTATGAAAAGATTTTTCTTCTCAAACTATATAAATTATAGCACAAAACGTCGAAAAAAGCAAATTTATGTACGGTATG
>CALXAE010000109.1 GCA_944386205.1 uncultured Clostridia bacterium | reverse complement strand
GGTTGGAGGTGTAAGTGCAGTAATGTATTAAGCTGACCAATACTAATAAATCGAGGGCTTAACCACAATTTAAAAAAAGAGAGAAAAAAATCTTAAAACTTATTTTTCATCTATGTATTTTTGAGTGTGCTATGCATACAATAATTTTCTAGTGACGATGACATTTAGGGTAATACCTGTTCCCATTCCGAACACAGAAGTCAAGCCTAAGTGTGCCGAAAATACTTGCGGGTTACCCTGCTGGGAAAATAGGTTGTTGCTAGATTTTTTTTTACATTAAAAGTTTAGCAAAGCTAGATTTATTCTTGAAAATTAGAAATTAGTATACTGGTGTCAGCATATTAATTTCTAATTTTTGCTTTTTACAACTATTTATGATATAATAAATTTTGTTTAAAAAAACATAGGAGGAATTTTATATGATAGAAAATAATATGAACTGGAATTTATTAGATTTAGGAAGATATAATGGTACAATTACTAAAGAATTAGTAGAACAAAAATACCAAATGCAATTAGAAATTCTAGAAGATAAAAAAAGAAGAATATTAGAACAATCAGATAATGGAAGAGATATGAAAAATAAACATTTACAACAAATTGAAGGATTTATGGCAGGATTAAATAATGCATATCAATATTGTATAGATGATATGAACATAGCAATAAGAAACAAAATACTAAGTTTATCAGTAAAACCAAATGCAGCTCTATCTGTTAAAACAGCAGAAGAAGAACCAGCTAAAATTACTAGTATAAGGAAAGATATAAGAGAATTAGGATATTTAAGAAATTCTGAACTTATGCAACAACTATTGGCTTCTAAAGATTTTAATTGTGATGTTTTAGTACCACCAGATCAACCTGAGAAGGAAATATATTATGATATAGCAACAGGAGAATTATTGTCAGAAAGAAAAACAGAAACAACAATATTGTTAGCTAGAAGAATAAATAAAGTTGTTGATGGACAATTCTCAATAATCAGAAGGGCAATATATAATATAACAGACAAAGCTACGAGCCAAAAACATACACAACTAACCGAATATGAGGTAAGAAGAAGAAAGGCAAAGTCAATTACAGAAGAATCCACACTATTATATGGAGAAATCAACATGGAAAAACTTCAAAAAGATCCAGAGTATAGAGCAGGTTTTTATAAAGCCTTTGAAAGAGCTGGAATAAGAGAAAACCCATATATAGGGAGATTAACTAGTGATGTGCAAGTTTTAGAAGAGTCACTTGAGAAAAATATTGCCAGAAAATTAAGAAAAATGGAATTAGGAGAATATGACAAAGAAGAAACAATAAGCTATGATGAAACTAAAAAAACAGAATCTATAAGAGAGGATAGATAACATGGGAAAAGTAATGTGGAAAGCAGGAACATTTTTATATCCATTACCAGTTGTTATGGTTAGTTGTGGTACTATGGAAAAATCTAATATTATTACAGTGGCTTGGACAGGGATATTAAATACAAATCCAGCAACTGTATATATTTCTGTAAGACCATCGAGATATTCTTATGACTTAATAAAAAATCAGGGAGAATTTGTTATAAATTTAACAAGCAAAAACTTAGTAAGGGCAACAGATTGGTGTGGTGTAAAAACTGGTAGCAAGGTGGACAAATTTAAAGAAATGAAATTAACAAAAGAAAAAGCAAATTTTGTGAAATGTCCTATGATAAAGGAAAGTCCAGCATCTATTGAATGTAAAGTTAAGGAAATTAAAGAAATGGGAAGCCATCATGTATTTATTGCAGATGTATTAGCAATTCATGCAGATGAGCAATATATAGACGAAAAAGGTGCTTTTGATATATCAAAATGTGATTTAATTACATATGCAAATGGTGGATATTATAGTTTAGGAAAAAAATTAGGAAAATTCGGATATTCCGTACAAAAAAAGAAGAAAAAAAATAGAAAAATTCATTGACATATCAGGTAAAAGGTGGTAAAATATTTAAGCGTATGTATATTACGGACATACGCTCACATCGTTAAAAAAAGTAATGTAAAATTCGGAGGTGTATAGAAATGGCAGCAAAAGGTCCAAGAGAACATATAACATTAGAATGTACAGAATGTAAAAGAAGAAATTATACAACAGAGAAGAACAAGAGAAAGAATACAGATAGATTAGAAATTGTTAAATATTGCAAATTCTGTAAAAAACGTACAACACATAAAGAGACAAAATAATAGTACAAGCTATTTTAAGGAGGATATAAAATGGCTAAAAAAGAAAAAAAGGTGACAAATAAGGAAAATAGTAAAGAAAATAAAAATAAAAAGAGCTTCTTTAAGGGTTTAAAGGCTGAATTGAAGAAAGTTATTTGGCCAACACCAAAACAATTAGTTAATAATACAATAGCCGTTATTACAATAGTATTTATTACGACTATAATTGTTTTTGTATTAGATTTTGCTTTTGAATCATTGAATAGGCATGGTGTAGATAAAATAAAAGAGGCTATTCAATCTATAGAATCTACAACAGATGAGAATAGTACTACAAACTCTGCTGAAACCAATGAAACAACAGAAGGAAACACTAGTAATGAAGCAAGTGGAAATACAGAAGTAACAAATAATACTGGAAGCGAAGAAACATCAACAAATCAAATAAACGAAACACAAGATGGTAGTCAAAATAGTGTAGAATAAAGTTTTATTAAGGAGGCTTTTACACATGTCTCAAAAAGATTATGATATGAGGCCTAGATGGTATGTAGTACATACCTATTCAGGATATGAAAATAAAGTAAAAAAAGACTTAGAAAAAACAATAAAAAATAGAGAACTTGAAGATTACTTCTTTGACATCATTGTTCCTATGGAAGAACAAATAGAAATAAAAGAAGGAAAAAGAAAAGTTAATTTAAAAAAAGTTTTTCCAGGATATGTATTAATTAAAATGATTGTAACAGAACAATCTTGGTATATTGTAAGAAATACAAGAGGAGTTACAGGATTTGTAGGTTCAGGAACAGATCCAATTCCATTAACTGAGGAAGAAATTCGTAATATGGGATTTGAAGATGTTTCAGTCAATGTTGATTATGATATTGATGAACAAGTACAAGTTATGAATGGTCCTTTTGAAGGATTTACAGGAACAGTAAAAGAAATTAATAAGGAAAAACATAAAGTAAAAGTTTTAGTTTCTATGTTTGGAAGAGAAACGCCAGTTGAATTAGAATTTTCACAAGTTCAAAAATTAAAATAAGGAGGTGCCATTACAATGGCAGAAAAAGAAATTACAAATGTTATTAAATTACAAATAGAAGCAGGAAAAGCAACACCAGCTCCACCAGTAGGTCCAGCATTAGGTTCAAGTGGTGTTAATATCATGCAATTTGTAAAAGAATTTAATGATAGAACTGCAAATCAACCTGGAATGATCATACCAGTTGTTATTACAGTATATAAAGATAAATCATTTGATTTTATAACAAAAGTACCACCAGTAGCAGTTTTAATTAAAAAAGCAATTAAAATTCAAAAAGGTTCAGGAAAACCAAATAAAGAAAAAGTTGCTAAAATAACAAAAGCACAAGTAAAAGAAATTGCTGAACAAAAAATGCCAGACTTAAATGCAGCATCATTAGAAACAGCTATGAGTATGGTTGAGGGTACTGCTAGGTCTATGGGAGTAGTAGTTACAGACTAATTAAAATAAATGAAAAGCAGCAATCTTCACATTTTTGTTAATTGTTCCAAACCTCGATGTACAAACGTACACCTT
>CALXAE010000108.1 GCA_944386205.1 uncultured Clostridia bacterium | reverse complement strand
GTGTTTGTAAGATTTGGAAGGGGGTAACAAATGAAAGTTTTATTTGCTGTAAGTAATGAGGAGATTTCACAATCTATTATAAAAAAATATCAAAAAGAGTATAAGGAGATCATTTCACATAAAAATGTCTATTACTTTAATGCAATATTAAAAGAAATACAAAAAGATAAATCATATGATAGAATTGTAATTAGTGAAGATTTGGAGGCGTTTTCACATACACAATATGATCAGATTGATAAATTTATATTTGAAAAATTAGATAGTATTAGTGATGAAGCTTCTAACATGAGAGGAGGAGATATACCAATAATTTTAATTTGTTCAGATAGAAGAGCTAAGTCTGAAGAAATGTTAGTAAAATTGTTTGGTATAGGAATTTACAATGCTATTCTAGGAAATGATAGAAGTGTGGATGAAGTTTGTAGATTAATTCATAGACCTAGATTAAAAAAAGAAGCAAAAGCATATTATAAAATTGATTCTGAAGAAGTAAATTATCAAGCAGAAAATGAAAATGATGTTAGCGAAATGGAAATTCAAAACATCTTAGCACATTATAAAAGTTTGGGAAAAGATGAAGAAAGATATATAGATAGTTTTAATAATATTGCAGCACAATATAATGATACACAATTAAGAATTATTAGCAAATTCTTGCCATTAAATGTAAGAGCGGTTTTAGAAGAACGATCTCCTACATATCAAAAGGTTATGGCTTTTAATAGTAAGGTATCAGACAGTTTGAAACAAAAAAAGAAGGAAGAATCTGGAACTAGTGAAAAATTACT
This sequence comes from uncultured Clostridia bacterium, assembly GCA_944386205.1. Lineage (GTDB taxonomy): Bacteria > Bacillota > Clostridia > TANB77 > CAG-508 > CAG-269. Next base: position 2,979 of record CALXAE010000108.1, on the reverse strand, counting down.
AAAACCAAAAGATAAAACCATCACAATGTCAAAACCTGTTGTTATTCCTTCTTCGGTAAATATGACAGGTGCGAAAAAAATGTCTAAACCGAAAAAGATACAAGAAGTACCACAAAATCCAGAACCACAAACAGTAGGAAGACCAGAAGTAGCAGAAATACCACAAGTTGCTGAACCACAACAAACAGCAAGCCAACCAGTGAACCAATCTGTAAGTCAGCAAATAAGTCAACCAGTTAAACGAGGAAGAGGAAGACCAAGAAAAAATCCGATACAACCACAAACTATTGAGCCACAACCAATAAGTCAAACGGTTGAACAATCTGTAAGTCAACCAGTTAAACGAGGAAGAGGAAGACCAAGAAAAAATCCGGTACCAGTAGAACAAGAAGAAAATACAATTTTGCCAGGTTTTGAAGATATAGATGATTTAGACAATGAGCAAGAAAACATATTGCCAGGATTTGATGATTATACACCAACAGAGCCAGAGAAAAATTCTCAAACAACAAATGATACCATATTACCAGGACTTGAAGAAGAACCAGATGAAGATATTATATTACCAGGGTTTGAACAAAATATAGAAGATGATGATAATGAAATATCAGCAAACTCAGTTCATTCTTCAATATCAGCAGATTATAATGAGTTAATAAATAGTCAAAACTTTTATAATCAAAATGATACAACAATGAACACAAATTATGAGCAAAAAGATACATATGAAACGCAAGGATATACACCTGTTACACCAAATACAACAAATATGATGAGAACAAATAATGATTATGTTCAAACAATTGATATATCATCACTTTTAACATCTGATAAGAAAATTGTAACATTTGTAGGAACAAGTAAAAATGGAACATCATTTATTGTTAATAATGTGGCAGAATTATTATCATCAATGGGAATCAATGTTGCTATATTAGATACAACAGTTAATAGAAATTCATATTATATATATACAAAAAATGAGGAAGCTTTAAGAAATATTGCTGCAAATAGTATAGAACAACTTTCTCAAGGTGTTGCAAATGGAATTCAAGTTAATAAGAATTTAACAGTGTTTACATCTTTACCAGATGAGGGTGACGCCATTAGTAAAGTAGATGAAATTTTGGAAACATTAGTAAAAAATTATTCTTTAATTTTAATAGATTGTGATTTCAATACACCAATTGGATATTTTAAGCAATCAATGGAAACATATTTAGTGCAATCATTAGATATTCTTACTATACAACCACTTACAGCTTTTTTAAGAGAATTAAAAGCTAAAAATATTTTAGAAGAAGAAAAATTAAAGATTATACTAAATAAATTTGTAAAAATTAGAGGAATAAATGAAAAGACAATTATAGGGGGAATGGCATTCTATAATGACCCATCTATGTCATTTATGACAGAATTATTTGATAGAAGTTTAATTAAATATATTACAATACCTTTTGAAGAAGAAATATATACTAAATATTTAGAAGGAATTATCAATTGTGATATTAACTTAAAAGGATATTCAAAAACATTTATGCAAGTATTAAGAGCTATAGGTAATATGATTTATCCATTAGTTTCTGGAAAGGGAACATATAGACCACCAACAGTAGGAGAAAACAATCAATCACAAGTGGGAACTTTTTCTCCAAGCATGAATGAAACATTAAACCAAATGAAAAGAAAATTTTAAATAGGAGGAATTGACTGTGTTAATAGGAGTTGCTGTAGTATTAGTAATAATAGTTATTATACTAGTTATTTATAATATTAAGATTAGCCAAAAAATTCAAAAATTCAAAAATATTAATCAAAAAATTACTAACCTACAAGTTGTTCAGGATTTTATGAATGCAATAGGTGAGACATCTTCAGTAGATGAAAAAATAAAAAAGATTAACAACATATTAATAGAAAAATATGAAATTAAGTATTCAACAATTGTAGTTTTCAATGGTGCTGAATATGAAATTAAAGCATCTAATGTTGATCAAAGACATTGGGAATCATTGAAATCTTTACAAGATGTGGAAATGTTTAAAGATAGCATACAAACAGCTACTCCTAAATATGTTACAGTTAATAATGATAGTGAAAGATTGCCATATCAAAAAATGGAATTTGGAAGAGCAAAATCAGCCATCTTCTTTCCATTATATATAGATAATGTATATATTGGATATTGGATATTAGAAAGTGGTACAGCACATGATTTTGATAATGTGGATATAACAGTTTTAGAAGTTATTAAAGATAACATTGTATCTGTATTAAAAACAGTTGTGCATCAAAAAACGCTAGAATCTATTGTTAGAACAGATTTATTTACAGGTTTGCAGTCAGAAGAATATTTATATGGAGAAGGTAAAAGAATTATAGACCAATATACAATATCGACAATATGTATGTTTAAAATAACAAACATTGAAGAAATTAACAAAAACTATTGCAGAGAGTTAGGGAATGAAGTAATAAAAAGAATTAGTGCATATATTCAAGATAATATATCGGAAGATTATGTATTTGTTAGATATATGGGGCCCAAATTTGTTATTGCATTTTCAGGAGTAAACACAGAAGGAGTAGCATCATTTATTAATGATATTAAAGATCATATAGAACAAATGAAGATTTCTTTACCAGAAGGAGAAACTCAATATACTACAGAAGAACCAAGTCGTAAAAACATAGATATGACAAATCAAGTGGCGACACCAATTATTAATGTGGCATTATCTTCTTATTATAAAGGAACAGGACTAGAGGAAGTTTTAAAGAAATTAGAAGAATATTTAGACAATGCGGACAAGCAAGAAAGTGATATAACGAATATTTAAGGAGGAAAGTATGTATGGAATTTGATAAAACCATGAATTTTAAAGTTGAAAGAGAACAAAATGCGAAGAGTCAAGAAATTTTAAAAGAAGTTTATGAAGCATTAATGGAAAAAGGATATAATCCAATTAACCAAATTGT
>CALXAE010000107.1 GCA_944386205.1 uncultured Clostridia bacterium | reverse complement strand
AATAAATAATCATGTTTTGTTCCTTTAAAAGATTTATTTCCTTTTAAGATTTCTTGCACTTTATTAAAATCTTCTTGCTCTATTATCGGTTCATGTGTTCCTTTACAAATTACTCTATCTTCTTCTGGTACATTAATTCTTATTTTGGATTTATAATTTACATTTTTTCTCTTAAATTGTACTAAGTCACCAAGATATACTCTATTTTCTAATATCCTTCTAATCGTTGTTTGTTTCCAACTACTATACAAAACCGTTTGTCTGGTTTTTCCTATATTTCTTGACTCACCTGGTACTGGAAAACCTTCCTTTGTTAAAATTTGTGCAATTTTTGTTAAGCCATTTCCTTGTAAATATAAATTAAAAACTCTTTTTACAATTTCCGCTTCTTTTGGATTTACAACTAAATGATATTTGTTTTCTGGATCTTTATCATATCCATATGGTGCTGTTACTCCTAAAAAGTTTCCTGCTTTTCTTCTTTCTGTTAGAGAACTTCTTATTTTTTTAGATATATCTTTTACATACATATCATTGATAATACTTTTAAATGGTGCTATATCACTCATTCCTGCATCTTCCATTGTGTCTATATTATCAAGTAATGCAATGTACCTCACTTGATGTTCTGGAAAATATCTTTGCAAATAATATCCTGTATCAATGTAATCTCTTCCAAGTCTCGATAAGTCTTTTGTTATAACTGTATCTATTATCCCTTTTTCAATATCTTTTAGCATCTCTTTAAAATTTGGTCTATTAAAGTTTGTACCAGTCCATCCATCGTCTACATATTCTTTGATTATGAAAAAATTTTCATTTTCGTTTACATATCTTTTTAGTATTTCTCTTTGATTTGTTATACTAGAACTTTCTTCCTTATCACCATCTTCCCTTGATAACCTTATATAAAGACCTACTTTAAATGTTTTTGTCTTTTGATTGCTTATTGGTAAGTTCATAGTTCACTCCTTCCTTTTAAGCAATCGCCTAAAACCATTATAACATATCTTGTAAAAATTTGGGTAAGTTTTGTTATATTTTTAGACGATTTTTCACATTAATTCCATTTGCTTGTTCTAAGGTTTACTAGAAAAGATTTTTTTATAATCTCGTTTACATTTAGTTCTGAATTTTTTGCAAATATATCTTTTATTTTATATTCTTCTTTTGTGCATTTTATTTTTTCTTTTTTACTATTATTCAAAATACATCACCACTCTTATTATTCCACTCTATAGCCGAATATATACATTTATTGGTAAATGTTCTTCTATTAATAAGAGTCCAAAATAGCTTTATAAATGTTGCAATTTAGTCAAAAAAAGAACATGATTTCTTTTTATCATATTCTTTTTTATTTCTTTAAATTGTACAAAATAATAGTTTCAAATATTATTTTTATTTAATAATTTCTCTTTGATTAATTTTAAATTGTGTTTTTATATGTTTATTAATTTTCTAATTTTATTTATGATTCTATAAATTATTGGTTCTTTATAAACTTTCACTTGATTTTCATCAGTTATTATTTTATTATTTTTTCTTTTCATATTTTCAAAATCAGATATTTCTTCACCTTTGCTTGTTTTTATATCATTTTTGAATGCTACTTTTAAATTTTCTTTCTTTTCATTAGAAATCCAATAATTTACATCAAGCCAAGCAAGTACATTAACAGTATCCTTTGATATGTTATTTAAATTAAATAAATCGTCCTTATCGATTTTTGAAGTATAATCCATGTTTCTATTTTCCTTAATCACTTGTAATATTTCAAATGGAACTTTCATTACAATTGATTTATTCATACATGAAAGAATTTCATATACTTCTGAATATGTATCAGCATTAATCATATATTATCTCTCTCCCATTTCATCTTTTTTAGAAAATCTACCTAATAATCTTTGAAATACATTTCCAATTCCATGTTTATCTTGGATTGCTTCACAAAGTACTTGTTTTCCTAAAACATTTTCTAATTCTTCATTAGTTCTTCTATTGTATTCTTCGGAAGTCTTCATCCTTTCAGTAATAACCGTTTCATCAATCACTTCATCAAGAACTGATTTCATTATTTTTGAAGCTTCTTGACTATAATAATCCAGTTTTTCCCAATCAGAATTTATTTTTTGTTCTAATAACTCTCTATTTTTCTTTATTTCGCTATATTTTTTTATCGATAATTCTAAAAGAAATTTACTTCTAAAAATTGTTCCAGTCTTTCCAAGTGCTTTAGACATCTTGATTTTTCTTTTATTTTTCCTTTCAGATTTAATTATTTGTTTTCTATGGCTTTTTCTTATATTATCTGCTTTCTGCTGTAAATTACTAGAATACTTATCTATTAAATTGTCATATATAGAATTATCTATAACAGTTTCCAAAAATTCATTTTTTATTTCTTGTTGCTCTGCAAGCATTTCTTTGTTTTCCATATTAGATTCATATGTATCAATTTGCTTTTTAAATTTTTCCAAATAATCTTTTTTTATTTCTACAAAATTTCCGGTTATTATAAGCATATACTATTTCTTTACCTTTTACAGTACATACTATAATTGATGTTTCATCAGGAGAAACATGTAATGTCTTATACTTAGGTGTAAAACTATTGTATATCACTCTTTCTCCTAAACTATTAAGACTCATTTTTTTCATTTTTTCTATACCGGATTCGGGATAAATAGAATAACTTTGATTATTTCTAGTTTGATTCATTACACCATATTTTTTCATAAAATCTTCATGTCTCATTAATCGATATACTCTACTTAAACTCTTTCCACCATCAAACACATATATCTTAGATTCTAAATCTGGATATATGTATCTTATATTGTTAGAGTCAATATATCCATTTTTAATTCCATCAGTTAATGAAATTGCATTAGGAAACTGTTCTTTTACTGATTCACGGATACTATAAGACAGATAATATAAAGCATCTAAATTAGGAATATAATTTTCAAAATGTCCATACCTTCCATTAAAAAATGCATCACTTACTTTGGAATCACCAATTATCTGATTTAATTCTGCTTTATTTTTATCAAACTGTTCATAATTTTTATTTTCGATTTTTAAAAATCCACTTAAAAAAGCTTTCCATTCTTCTTTAGATATAGGTTTTTTTATACTACTATAATACTCTTCCATATTCATAAAAATTTTATGTTTTACATTTTCCGGTAAATGTTCAAAAAAAGCACTTAAACTATGACCATTTCCTCCAATTTTTTTTAATGATTGTTGCGAAATCGTATTTTTAATTTTTTTTGTTAATTGAAATCTTCGTACCAATTCATTTAAAGTATTTGTATCACCAATTAATAAATTATATTCTTCTTCTTCATTAATATTATTTAAAACTTCTTCAATCTTTTCTTTCTCTTCTTGTGTAAGTTCTTGCATAGTTGAAACGTTAATTTTATAACAATTTAGAATCATCCCTTTTAAGTAATATTCACATAAAAGACCATATTGAGCCCCTAAAATTCTTCTTTGCTTTGCTAGTTCATCAACTGCTAAAAACTTTTCACTATTTTTTAATGTATTATATTCTTTTCTTAATGTATCAAATAATTGATCTCCCATTTCTATACATGTTATACTATTTTTTTGTTTATCTGACATAATTAACTCCTTATTTATTTTCAAGTTTTTATAATAATTTAAAAATCTTATCTATATCATAAAAATACTTTTTTATAATTATGATTAATTATAACATTATTTTTGAAAAAAATCTATAAAACTAAAAAATTTTATTTTACTTCACTTATGTAAAATAAAATTTATTTTCTAACTAAATTTGCAGGAACAGGGAGACCTCTCATTTCCCGCT
>CALXAE010000106.1 GCA_944386205.1 uncultured Clostridia bacterium | reverse complement strand
AACTATTCCGGTCACATTCGAATTTTCAAAAAATATTTATATATCAACATTCTTATTAATACTCATCTATAAACTGTCAATTGTAACAAATTTTTTTCTAAGTTCGTAGGAAAGTACAAGAAAAGGCTTGTACTTTTTTGTTTTAAATGATATGATATATACGATTTTGTTGAATAACAAAATAATATTTAAATGTTTAATAAAAACAATGTTAGGAAATGAATTAGGAGGAGAGTAATAATGAAAATATTAATAACCGGAGCAAATGGAATGCTTGCAAGTTCTGTAAGAAAAAGATTAGCAAATGGTAATGAGTTAATTTGTACAGATGTAGCAGATTTAGATATTACAGATTTAGAGGCTGTTAAAAAGAAAGTTGCAGAGATTAAACCAGAATATATTATAAATTGTGCAGCTTATACAGCTGTTGATAAGGCAGAAGATAATTATGATATTGCTGATAAAATAAATGGAGATGGACCAAGAAATTTAGCGATTGCTGCTAAAATTGAAGATGCAACTTTAATTCATATTAGTACAGATTATGTATTTAATGGAGAATTGGATATATCAAAAGCTTACAGTGAGGATGATGAAGTAGGACCTGTAACTGTTTATGGAAAAACGAAGTTACATGGAGAAGAAGGTGTAAAGGAAAATACAGATAAATATTATATATTTAGAACTGCATGGCTATATGGTGATGGAAATAATTTTGTTAGAACAATGTTAAAATTAGGAAAAACAAAAGATGAATTAAATGTTGTAGCAGACCAACATGGAAGTCCAACATATGCTGAAGATTTAGCCAATATTATTGCAGAAGCTATTGAAAAGAAAATACCATATGGAATATATCATACAACAAATCAAGAGTTTACAACTTGGTATGATTTTACAAAGAAAATATTTGAATTGGCAAATATTTCTTGTAAAGTAAATCCAGTGTCAACAGAAAAATATATTGAATTAATGAATATTAAACAAGCTAAAAGACCATTTAATTCTCAACTAAGCAAGGAAAAAATCTTAGCACAAGGTATTTCTATTCCAAATTGGGAAGATGGATTAAAAAGATATTTAAAAGTAGAATTAAGTGCAGAATAGTTAGGATAACATATCGGTTAAAGGAGGAGTAAAAAATGAAAAATAGAAAAGGAATTATTTTAGCAGGAGGTAGTGGGACAAGATTATATCCATTAACACTTGCTATATCAAAACAAATCATGCCAGTATATGATAAACCAATGATATATTATCCATTATCTGTATTAATGGAAGCAGAAGTAAGAGAGGTGTTAATTATATCAACACCTAGAGATATGCCTGTATTCAAAGAATTATTAGGTGATGGTTCTCAATGGGGAATGCATTTTGAATATAAAATTCAAGAAAAACCAAATGGTCTAGCAGAAGCTTTTATCATTGGAGCTGACTTTATCGGAGAAGACAATGTGGTTATGATTTTAGGAGATAATATGTTCTATGGTTCTCATTTAGCAGAGATATTACGAAGAGCTAATAGAAGAGAAGATGAAGCAACTATATTTGGATATTATGTAAAAGATCCAAGAGCCTATGGTGTGGTAGAAATTGACGAAAATGGAAAAGCTATTTCTATTGAAGAAAAACCAAAAGAACCAAAATCAAATTATGCTGTTCCTGGATTATATTTCTATACAAATGAAGTTGTAGAAATTGCAAAAGGTATTAAACCTTCTGCTAGAGGTGAATTGGAAATAACAGCTGTTAATGATGAATACATGAAAATGAAAAAATTAACAGTAGAAAAATTAGGAAGAGGTATGACTTGGTTTGATACAGGTACACATGATGCTTTACTAGAAACAGCAAGTTTTGTTCAAACAATTGAAAAAAGACAAGGGTTACAAGTATGTTGCCCAGAAGAAATTGCTTACCAAAAAAAATGGATCACAGGAGAGCAATTATCAAAATTAGCAGATAAATATATTAAGACAGAATATGGAATATATTTGAAAGATTTGTTAAGGTAATTTTATGAAAAATTTTATACATATGATAGATACAGGAATATCAAAAATAACAAAATATTTTTTAATAATATTATTTGCAACAATAACTACAGTAATGCTATTTATTAATTCTATCTATTTGTATATAGATAAACCAGATTTTACAATAAACAATATATGGAATTATGCGGGAATTTTAATAAATATCATCCTATTGATCATTACTGTTATAATACATCAATATATAAAAAAGAGATTTCCAAACAATAAGTATATTAATAAAATTATTTATTTAGTGTATTTTATATTAGAAGTAGTATATTTGAAATTAGTTCCTATTGTACCATTTTCAGATATGAAATATGTAACAGATATAGCATTATCTAATTTTACGGACCAAATAGAATATTTACAAGCAAATCCTAATAATTTGCCAATTATACTTATTTTCAATCTCATTTTTAGATTAACAACCTATGATGTTTTTGTATTAAAAGTAGTAAATATTATTTGCAATGTAGTAACTATTTATTTTACTTGTAAAATTTATAAAAATATATATAATAAAGAAAATAGATTAGTTTTATTTTTAGGAGTATCTTCGATATCTGTGTTCTTATATGTAAATAATGTATATAATGATATTATATTTACAACATTTACAACTATCATAATATATCTAGTGACGAAAGAAGAACACTCTAAACGAGATATTGCAATAATATCTATATTATCATTTATACAATTCATCATAAGACCTGTTGGAATTATTTTAATAATTGCAATATGCATGTATTTTATTTTGAAAAAAATGAATTTCAAGATTGTTGCAATCATAATATCTGTATGTGCAGTATTTTATGTTATATATGCACAAGTAGAAAGTATGGTTATTCCTAAAAGTGATGAACCAAAAGAATATCCAATATGGTCTTTTATACAAATGGGAATAAACGAAGAAGAATTTGGATTTCAAAATTCGTCACATTCAACAGAGTGGACTTTTGAAGATGTAAAAGATCGAATTACAGAATTAGGACCAAGTAGATTATTAAAATTGTTATGCAAAAAACAATGTTGGCTTTGGACAGAAGGAACATATCAAGTAGAAAGATATGCCTTTGGAGTCGGTCAAGAAGGACAATACTTCTATGATACGCCAATAACAGAACTAGTATATGATCCAGATAACTCACAGGTACGAGATGCTTTAGAATACTTAATGAAAGGACAGTATTTTATATTAATTGTTTTTTCATTTATAAATTGCATTTTAAAAGAAAAAGATAAACAGATAAAGGACAAAAAAGATTTATTAGGATATATAATTATTGGTCTATTTTGCTTTTATACAATATGGGAGATGAAATCAAGATATATTTATTGTTTATATCCAATATTCTTAATTTTGGCAACAGGTGGAATTGAAGAGTTATTAGATATAATACAAAATAAATTATCAAAACAAAAAATAAAATATAAGAAAGGAGAAAGTTAGTAAAAGTACTAACGAACATGTAAAATGGGAAAATTTAAAAAAATCGAAACATCTATAAAAGATGTATATATTATTGAACCAACAGTATTTGGTGATAACAGAGGATATTTTATGGAAACATATAGTGATGCGGAATTTGCAGAAATCGGATTAAATTATCACTTTGTACAAGACAATCAATCAAAATCAAGAAAAGGTGTTTTAAGAGGTTTACACTTCCAAAAAGAAAATACACAAGCAAAATTGGTTAGATGTATCAAAGGAGAAGTTTTTGATGTTGCAGTAGATTTAAGACCAGGAAGTGAAACATATGGCAAATGGGAAGGTGTTATCCTTTCAGAAGAAAATAAAAAAATGTTTATGATACCAAGAGGATTTGCACATGGATTTTTAGTATTATCTGATGAGGC
>CALXAE010000105.1 GCA_944386205.1 uncultured Clostridia bacterium | reverse complement strand
TAAAAAAAATAAATGCTTGAAATATAAGCATTTCTACATAATACTTTCTATAATATTTTAATTGCTATAACCTATTTTATGCAAAGCTTTGCATAAAATAGGAAATTATACCTCACAAATTTTTGCTAATATTTATCTAAACGAAGTAGATCAGTACATCAAGCAAATATTAAAAATTAGATATTATTCAAGATATCTCCTGATGATAGTGTGATATTAGTAAAGACAAAACAAGAAGCAAAAGAGACTTTGGAAAAAATAAAGATATTCTTAAAAGATAAGTTAGCATTAGAATTAAACCAAAAAACACAGATTTTTAAAAGTAAGCAAGGTGTAAATTATTGTGGGTATAAAATAAACGAATATCGTTTAAAGATACGAGATAAAGGGAAAAGAAAACTAAAGAAAAAAGTAAAACAATTAAAATATGAAATAAAACAAGGGAACATGACAAGTAAAGAAGCACATAAATATTTAGCAGGACATTTAGGATATATAAAGATTGCCAATACATATAGTTTAGAGAGCAAATTGTTCTACCATTAGAATAATTTTGCTAGAAAAATATGAATGAAATTGTAAAATTAAAAAAATATTCGCTATATGTGTAATAAAAATAATAGGGACAAATTAAAAGGCCAACAATACCAACAATCGAGTTTTACGCCGGAGGCAATTACAACAATACGAATAGCACTAACACTAGAGCGGATAATCGCAACAACAACAATCCGAGCAATGCTAACGGCAACAATGGTTCACGTGCCACACTCTAATACAATTTTCAGATTATATATTTTAAGGAATATATACAGTAAAGGTATTAGTATTAAAGAGATTTGTTCCTTCCGTAAAAGGTAAAAATGTATCAGTAAAGTATGTATTAGTAGAGTTAAAAATAATTTGAATATACGTATTTTGCGATTTTGAATTGAATAAGGAAAGAAAAATGAATATATGTTTTTTTATGGGAAAAATAATAAGTAATATAGATTTTAAATTTATAATTAATGATAAACGAAATATTTCTATCGCAATATTTGAAGTCGAATTAAATAATAAGAGTAAAATAACAGTTATAGGATATAACGAATTTGCAGATTTTTGTTATAGTAGATTAAAGAAAAATGATAATATTGCATTTCAAGGATATCTAAATAGCACATTAAATGTTGTTTTAGAAGATATAATAAGTAAAAAAATACACACCAAAAAGTTAAAATAACATATAATAAAACCATAGGAGGCAATGATATGGAATTCATCTTAAATACAATTTTTTGGACATTAGCCTTATATGGTTTATATGAAATTATAAAAAATATCATATACATAAATACATATACAAAATTCAAAAGCAAAGGCATCTATTTAATAATAGGTGTAAAAAACCAAGAAGATGTTATTGAAGGCTTTCTAAGATCAATTTTATTTAAAATTTTATATGGGAGAGAAGAATATTTTAAAAATATAATTGTAGCAGATTTAGAGTCAACAGATAAAACAAAAGAAATTTCAAAAAAATTATCGAAAGAATATGAGTGTTTAAAAGTAGTAAGTTGGAAAGAAGCAAGAGACTTAATGGATAATATAGATGAAGGTTAAACTGTAAATAGCAATAACTTATGTATTACCTATTGCATAACTTTTTTTTTATGCTATAAATAAATTATAAAGGGGATAGGTTATTAAAAATACGATTTTTTTCTAACCAGATTTATATACCCTCTTGGAAGGGGAATACAAATGAATTTAAAAACGGCAAATATTTTTAGAATGTGGTTTGTATGTAAAGGCAGGACAAAAAATTACAAATGATAATGAAAGGTATAGAGATGAATATGCACATAGAACAGGTCCAAAACCAAAATAAGATTATTATTAAAATTTATAAAATGTCCAAAAGGAAACGTTCCCAAATGGACATTTTTTTTGAAAAACACTTGATTTTTCTAGTAAAACATAGTATAATATTTAGCGTATTAAACACATAAAGTGAGTTTTAAAGGGTGTGCCAATATATTGGTCCTAAGAAACAAAGAACTTTATGGAAGAAATAACAAAAAGGGAGGAATTAAAAATGGCAGTAGTTGCAATGAAACAATTACTTGAAGCAGGTGTTCACTTTGGACATCAAACAAGAAGATGGGATCCTAAAATGGCTGAATACATATTCCAAGCTAGAAACGGAATTCACATCATCGATTTACAAAAAACTTCTAAAAAACTTGATGAAGCATATGCTTTCTTAAAAGAACAAGTTGAAGAAGGAAAAACAGTTCTATTTGTAGGAACTAAAAAACAAGCACAAGAATGTGTTAAAGAAGCAGCATTAAAATGCGGAATGTACTATGTTGATCAAAGATGGTTAGGAGGAATGCTAACAAACTTTGATACAATTCAAAAAAGAATTCAAAGATTAAAAGACTTAGAAGCTATGGAACAAGATGGTACATTTGAAGTATTACCTAAAAAAGAAGTTATTTTATTAAAGAAAGAAATGGAAAAACTAGAAAGAAACTTAGGTGGAATTAAAGAAATGGACAAACTACCAGGTGTTATTTTCTTAGTAGATCCTAAAAAAGAAAGAATTGCTATCTTAGAAGCTAAAAAATTAAATATACCTGTAATCGGATTAGTAGATACAAACTGCAATCCAGAAGAATTAGATTATCCAATTCCAGGTAATGATGATGCTATAAGAGCAGTAAAATTAATTGCTGATGTTATGGCAAATGCAGTTATCGAAGGTAAACAAGGTGAAAGCTTTGAAGCAGTAGAAGAACAACAAGAAGAAGTAGCAACAGAAGAAACTACAAGTATGGAACAAGTTGTAGCAAACGAAGAAGAAAATAAAGAAGTTGAAGAATAAGAAAATATCTAATAAAACGTTGATTTTATGTGATAGAAGAAGAGTGGGGCTTTTCTGCTCTACTCTTTTATCGAATAGAAACATATTCGATAAAAAAATATTGAACAGAAAAATTGCAAAGCAATTTTCTAGTATATATAAAAGGAGGAATTTATAATGGTAACAGCTAGTTTAGTAAAAGAGTTAAGAGAAAAAACAGGTGCAGGAATGATGGATTGCAAAAAAGTTTTAACAGAAACTGATGGAGATATGGAAAAAGCAATCGAATTATTAAGAGAAAGAGGAATTGCAAAAGCAGCTAAAAAATCAGGAAGAGTTGCAGCTGAAGGTTTAGTTGAAGCATATATCTCAGATGATGGAAAAGTAGGAGCAATTGTAGAAGTAAATTCAGAAACAGACTTTGTTGGTAAAAACGAAGAATTTAAAACATTTGTTAAAAATGTGGCAAAACAAGTTGTTGAAAAAAATCCAAAAGATGTAGAAGAATTATTAAATCAAGAAGCTACATTTGAAGCTGGAAAAACAGTTAATGAAGCATTAGTAGGAAAAATTGCTACAATTGGTGAAAATTTAACAATCAGAAGATTTGCAAGATTTGAATCAAAAGGATTATTAGAATCATACATCCATGGAGATGGAAAAATAGCTGTTTTAATTAATATGGCAAAAGGTGATAAAGAAGTAGCAAAAGACTTATGTATGCAAATTGCAGCTGCAAGACCAGAATACTTAAATGAACAATCAGTTCCAGCAGAAAGAGTAGAAAAAGAAAAAGAAATCTTAAAAGTACAAACAATGAATGAAGGAAAACCAGAAGCAATTGCAGAGAAAATTGTACAAGGAAGAATTAGAAAATTCTTTGAAGAAATTTGTTTAGTTGACCAAGTATTTGTTAAAGATTCAAATATGAAAGTATCTGAATTATTAAAACAAAAAGATGCAGAAGTTGTAGAATTTGCAAGATTTGAAAAAGGTGAAGGAATCGAGAAAAAAGAAGAAAACTTTGCTGAAGAAGTTATGAATCAATTAAAATAATAGGGACGTGCCAAAAAGTGATGACTTTGGGGACGGAGCAAAAAATCATC
>CALXAE010000104.1 GCA_944386205.1 uncultured Clostridia bacterium | reverse complement strand
ATTTTTTCATTTTTTGTTGATATCTTTAAAAATTATTGATATAATTCTAATTGAAAATATTCTTAGAGTTTCTAACTGAAAGAAAAGGCAAAAAGCTTGGAAACAGTATAAAAATAGCAAGAAATAGCAAAAAAGCTTAATACTAAAAATGGTTAGACAAAAGAAAATAACAAGAAAGAGGTATAAAAGATGAAGAAAAAAGATATAAAAGAAACAAATAGAAAGGCTAAAATTGAAATAAAAAAAGATCAAAAAGGAATCACTTTATTAGTATTAGTTATAACAATAATCATCTTACTAATTTTAGCTGGAATTACAATAAATGCTATAACAGGAGACAATGGAATTATTGGAAATGCAGGAAGAGCAAAAGAAGAAGCAGAAATAGCCAATGAAAAGGAAATACTAGAAAAAGCAACAGTGCAAGCAATGGGAAATAATAAATATGGAAACATCGAAGAAGCAGAATTACAAGGTGAGCTAGATAAAGAAACAGGAGAGGGGAAGACAGAGGCAACAGATATAGGAGATGAATTTGAAGTTTTATTCACAGAGAGTAATAGATATTATACAGTAGATAAAGATGGAAATGTGGGGGAAGCAAATATATATGAAAAAGACAATTATCCAGGAGATATTACTGTTGGAAAAGATGGAGAGACATTAGATGGAAGTGAGGAACACCCATATGAAATTTGGTGTATAGAAGACTTAGTGGCATTTTCTAACATGGTGAATGGGGAAGGCATAAGATTAGAAAATGGAGAACTAGTAGAGATAACAACAGCCAATAATTTTAGCGGAAAATATGTAGAATTAAAAACAAGTCTAAACTTTAAATCTAAGTTATCATATCAAGATAGTGAAAGAATAGATTTTGGAAATATTAACGGAGATGAAAACGATGGAAATACATTAATAAATGAAATGACAACAGGAACTGGATTTAATTCAATAGGAAATTATACCAATGGACTAGTAAAAGCATTTCAGGGGAATTTTGATGGAAATGGTTACGAAATCAGAAATTTATATAAAGGTGCTTTTTTTGGAAATATACAAAATGCTATAATAGAAAATTTAAAAGTTTATGGAATAGAAAATACAAATAATACAAATGGAGTAATAAAAAGAATAGACGGAAGAGGGGAGACAATTATAAAAAATTGTTATAACTATATGAATGTATATAATGATTCATATAGGGCAGGAGGCATTGCAGATTATGCTCAGGGAAATGTTACATTTATTAATTGTGCTAATTTTGGAAACATAACAGGAACAGAGATGGGCGTTGGTGGAATTATAGGATATTATAATAAGAGGCAAGCAAATTTAGAATTGTACAATACATATAATTTAGGGAAAATAGATTTTTATAAAGGAGGTATATCTTATTCAGGATGTGGTGGACTTATAGGTTTAGTGCAGAATGATGATGATAATATAACGATTAAAAATTGTTATAATGCAGGAGAAATAACAGGAAAAGCTGTATGTATCGGTGGAATTATAGGAAATGTAGCAAGTAGTAACTTAGAATGTACAAATGTGTATAATATAAATGATAAATATATAGGTGATTCAGGAACATATACAGGAAATATAATAACGAAAACAGATATGAAAAATCAAGAATTTGTAAATGAATTAAATTCATATAAAGATGAAAACAATCAATATCCAACAGAATGGAAAAAGTGGAAACTAGGAGAAAATGGTTATCCAACATTTGAATAAAAATAGAGGATATACAAGTTAAACGCATTCTAAAATTGTATATCCTCTAATTAATTAAAAACTTTCTTTTTTTACATCATCAATAATTGTAGCAGAAATAATAAAACTCATAGCAAAATTTAGACCTATAATTATTCCAAAAATACCTGTATAAAAAACTGATGGATATGTATAAAATAACATATATGTAAGAAGAATAATAGCAGAAATAATGCAGATAATAAAAGAAGTCCAAAGACCAATTTTTAAAATATGTAATATTTTTTTATCAAAATATCTATAATTTTGTAAAAATGCTTTAATCATAAATCAAACACCTCTATTTCTAAACTACTATATCAATGGTAACATAAAGCAAAATGAAACACAATGGAAGTTTCAACCAAAATAGGACAAGAAAATTAAAATTGAACCGTAACGACAAAAAAACAACTTTTCTATAATAAAAAGTTGCTTTTAATAAAAACTATGCATAATCTTTATTTTGTTAAGCCATAGCTGCATTTAATTTTTTTGATAAATTAGATTTTTTTCTAGCTGCTGTGTTTTTTACAATAACACCTTTTGTACAAGCTTGATCTATTTTTTTAGTTGCTTCAGAAAATAGAACTTTAGCTTCTTCTATGTTCCCAGCCTCAATAGCTTCTTCAAATTTTCTAACAGCTGATTTATATCCAGATTTTATCATATTATTTCTTAAAGTTTTTTTCTCAATTACTTTAACTCTCTTTTTAGCTGATTTAATATTTGGCATCTATAAGCACCTCCTCTTAGTCAATTATTCATTATAACATCTGATATTCTAACATATTTTTTTGTGAATTGCAAGTAAATTTTCTAATTTCTTATTGTATTCTAAAAAAAGTTATGATATATTTTTGTATAGCATGATAAAATCTTAAACATGAAAAAATAAAATTTATATAAATGAAATCGTAAAAAGATAGTATTTCATTTAAAAATAGGGGGAATAAAAATGATAGCAATTGGAAGCGATCATGGAGGATATAAATTAAAAGAAGAGATAAAAAGATATTTAGACGAAAAAGAAATACCATATATAGATTATGGCTGTATGAATGAAGAAAGAGTAGATTATCCAAATATCGCAAAAGAAGTTGCAGTTTCTGTTCAAAAAGGAAAAGCAGAAAAAGGAATTTTAATTTGTCGTTCTGGATTAGGAATGAGTATTGTAGCTAATAAATTTAAAGGAATTAGAAGTACACCATGCTATAATGAAGAAGAAGCTAAATTTTCAAGAATGCATAATGATAGTAATGTCTTGACATTAGGAGCAGACTATATAAGTGTTAATGAAGCAATTTGCATTTTAAGAATGTGGTTAGCAACAGAATTCGAGGGTGGAAGACATATGGAAAGAATTAAAATTATTGAAGAAATAGAAAATGAGAATATGAAATAATATGGAGGAATGATTATGTGGGGAGATATTGCAATTGCATTTTTGCTTGCATTTATCGTAACATTTATGGCAACACCATATACCATAAAAATAGCACATAAAGTAGGGGCTGTAGATATTCCAAAAGACCAAAGAAGAATGCATAAGAAAGCAATGCCTAAATTTGGAGGTCCAGCAGTCATACTAGGTTTCTTAGTTTCTGTAATATACTTATTAATTGTTATGAGTATAGAAAATTCGATAAATCTATTTCGGAATTGAACAGTATGGAAAGAAACTGTTAGGTATGTTCTTAGGAATTATTGTAATTTCCATTACTTGTGTTATTGATGATATAAAAACCATAAAACCAATCCAAAAACTTGCAGGACAATTAGTAGCAGCAATTGTAGCGGTTGCATTCGGGATAAGAATTGAAGATATTACATTACCATTTTTAAATACTATACAAATGCAAGAAATATTTTCAAGTATCATAACTGTAATTTGGATTGTAGGAGTAACAAATGCAATTAATTTAATTGATGGATTAGATGGATTATCTTCAGGAATTTCTGTGATATCTGCTATTTCACTATTAATTATTTTTGTACTAAATGATTCGCCAATGGTAGCAATTTTATTAATTACAGCATTGGCAGGAGCCTTAGTTGGATTTTTACCATTTAATTTTGCACCAGCAAAAACATTTATAGGAGATACAGGTTCAAACTTTTTAGGATATTCTTTGTCCATTATATCTATATTAGGAGTCGCAAAAACATATACAGCAGCAGTTATAGTATTACCATTAATTGTTTTAGGCTTACCATTATTTGATACATTTTGGGCAATTATTAGAAGATTAATCAAAGGAAAATCTATAAAAGCGATATTCAAAGCAGATAAAGGGCATTTACATCATAGAATTGTAGCAAAAGGATTTAGCCAAAAACAAGCAGTCTTAATATTATA
>CALXAE010000103.1 GCA_944386205.1 uncultured Clostridia bacterium | reverse complement strand
TGTAACATTCTGTGGATTATTGATTCTTATTTTTATTATTTTGTAGATAACTTGTCTTTAGGGCTGAGTAGTAACATAATTTTTCAAGATTGTGCAAAAAATAATAAAAAAATGTTGAAAACCGTTCTTATAGTGTGATATAATAGACTCTGGTTTTTAAGAAATAAGGGAGGAATAAAAAAATGAAAGAAGTTTTAAGAAAAACAAACATCATTGGTACAATAGGACCAGCAAGTGAAAGTGAAGAAATGTTTACAAACTTAGTTAAAGCAGGACTAAATGTAGCAAGAATTAACTTTTCACACGGAGGATATGAAGAAAACGCAGAAAAAATAGCAACAATTAAAAGAGTAAGAGAAAAACTAAACAAACCAGTTGCTTTATTATTAGACACAAAAGGACCTGAAATTAGAACAGGAAAATTAGAGTCTGGAGATGAAAAAGTAACTATAAATGAAGGACAAGAATTTACATTTGTTCATGATGATATTATTGGAAATGAAACAAAAACAACAATTAGTTATAAGAATTTATATCAAGATGTAAAACCAGGTGCAAAAATTTTAGTTGACGATGGTGCATTAGAATTCCAAGTTGTAGAAATTGTTGGAAAAGATATTAAATGTAAAGCTTTAAATACAGCAAGACTAGGAAGCAGAAAAACAATGAACGTTCCTGGACTAAAATTAAACTTACCAGCATTAGCACAAAAAGATATTGATGATATTACAAATGGAATTAAAGCAGGATTTGATTTCATAGCTGCTTCATTTGTAAGAAGAGCATCAGATGTTCAAGAAATCAAAGATTTATTAAAAGCAAATGGTGGAGAACACATCAAAATCATATCAAAAATTGAAAGCCAAGAAGGAATTGATAACTTTGAAGAAATCTTAGCAATATCAGATGGTATCATGGTAGCTCGTGGAGATATGGGTGTTGAAATTCCAATGGAACAAGTTCCAATTGTTCAAAAACACTTTATAAAAAGATGTAACCAAGTTGGTAAACCAGTTGTAACAGCTACACAAATGTTAGAATCAATGACTTCTAACCCAAGACCAACAAGAGCAGAAGTTAGTGACGTTGCAAATGCTGTATATGATATGACAAGTTGTATCATGCTTTCTGGAGAATGTGCTATGGGTAAATATCCAGTAGAATGTGTTAATACAATGGTTAAAATATCAAAAGCAATTGAAGGAACAGTTAATTACTGGAAGAGATTTAATAAAAAGAATTACAAAAAAATAGATGCAGAAGATTTAGAAAAAAATATTGCTTATACAACATGTGTAACAGCTTATCAAGTAGAAGCAGATGCAATTGTTGCTTATACACATAAAGGTGATTCAGTAAGAATGATTGCTGGAATGGGACCTGGATGCCCTATATTTGCTGTAACAGATAATGAAAAAACATATTATCAATTATCTGTTGTATGGAATGTAACACCAATTTTAGTTAAAGACGGAAAAACAATTGAAGATACAATTCAAAAAGGAATTGCTAAATTAGAAGAAGAAGGAATTCTAGAAAAAGGCGATAAAGTTGTTCTTGCAGGTGGACCAAAAATATTACCAGATGCAACAGAAAACAAAGTTATCGGTGGAGTTGCTAGAGTATAATTTTAAATAAAGATAAAAAATAAAACTCATTTTAGAAAATGGGTTTTATTTTTTATGGTAAAAGAGAAAATGTATAATTTATAAACAAAAGCATAAGCAAAATGTAAACCTTTTTTGTTAAATTACATATAATGTAACAAAAGGAGGAATTTTAATATGTTTAGTAGAAGACAATGCTATTGTATGAACAACAATTATTCAAATAATTCATGTGAAATGCAAAATGACATCATGGAAACAAAATGTAATAATGTTGTATCTTATGAAGACAATTCAAATAGTTGTGATTGTGGCTTTGATGAAGAACAAAGCGTATTCCCAGAAAATCCAATGCTAGCACAAAGTTATGTTCCAATTCAATATATGGATAGAACCTTTAAGCCATGTGTAGGATTAAAGATGGGAACGATTTTTCCAGAATTAGTAAGTCCATATTCACCAGGTCAATCAATGGAAGAAATTAATTATATTGCAATGACCAATGAAATAGGAAAGGGGTGCAACAAATGTCAATAAATCAAAATAGAAATTGTGGTTGTGAAGAAAATGAAACAATGTATTATAAACAAATGCAAGATACTGAAAGAACAGTAGATTGTGATGAAAGAATGGAAATGGCTGAGCAAATTAGATGTCTTGAATTTGCGATAACAGAATTAGCTCTATATTTAGATACACACCCAAATGACCAAAAAGCACTTTGTTTGCATAGAAAATATTGTAAGGAAGTAAAAGAGTTAAAGGATAAATATCAAAAGGTATATGGTCCATTAACCATCAATTTTCCTTGTAATAAATGGAGATGGCTTGAAGAACCATGGCCATGGGAAAGGGGGAATTTTTAAATGTGGACATATAATAAAATGTTACAATACCCAATTAATATAAAATGTACAGATCCAAGACTTGCAAAAGTAATTATATCACAATATGGTGGACCAGATGGAGAATTGGCAGCATCACTTAGATATTTGTCACAGAGATTTGGAATGCCAGACCAAAATGCAAAAGCAATCTTGAATGATATTGGTACCGAAGAATGTGTACCTTGATGATGTCAATAGCTAAAGACAGGGATTACAATCTTAGCTATTGACTGTAAAATATTAGATTTTAGCTATTTTAGTATAGATATGTAACTCAAAGTTGGTTGGATCGGAATCCTTTTTTATAGCCTTTTCTGTTTTTAAATAAGTAACTTTACTAATTATACTTTTTAATAAAATATTTTTATCTTCAGCTGTTTCTAAATTATAATATAAATCTATAATATTTTCTAGCTTTGGTATTATAATTTCTTTTTGATTTTGTATTTCTAGATTTTTTTGTAATAAAGAATTGTATTCTTTTAACTTACTTTCTAAACATTGAATATGGTCTTTTATTGTTTTAGAACGGCTTATAAATTCGTCATTGTTGTATATTCCATTTTCTAAAAATTCATAGATTTTATTAAGTTTAGCGTTTTCTTTTTCTAGTTCTTTTTTAGTTATGCTAATAGATTTTTCTATTATTTTGTTATTATCAGAGTTTAGATTGTTTTTACTTGAATAATCTACTTTATAATTTTCAAGCCATATTTTTAAAGCATCAATGATTTTATCTTCTACAATATAAAGTTTAGAGCTTATATTATCACATTTAGAATTAGAACACATAAGAGTAGCAGGTTTGTCGTCTTTGGTATATGGTCGCCTTTGCATAGGTTTACCACATTTTTCACAAAATACCAAACCAACTAATGGATTTTGAATAGTGTTATTATGTTTTACTTTTGGAGTATTTTGTTTTCTTTTTTCTTGTACTAATTCCCAAGTTTTATTATCAATAATAGGCTCATGCAATCCGTCATAAATTAGATAATCTTTATTACGAGGTCTACTAATAATAAGATGTCCATTTTTAGTTTTCTTTTTTTGCTTTCTTCTATTCCATACAATTTTACCAATATAGGTAGGGTTAGATAGAATATCTTTAACAGAAGAAATAGACCACTCATTTGCAATTCTAGGTTTTAAATTTAGTTTATTTAATTGTTTTGCAACTGAATTTATAGTGGTATTTTCAAAAGCATATAATCTAAAGATTTCTTTAACAATAGGTGCTTCATCTTGGTTTATAGATAGGCAATAGCCTTTTGCATCTTTTAGTTTTACTCTATCATAACCAAAAGGAGCAATATTTCCAACAAATTTACCTTCAGATACGGAAAGTTCACGACCTCTTTGTAAACGCCTATTTATGGTTTTGTATTCTCTCCTAGACATAAACAAGCCAAACTCAAAGTATTCTTCATCAAATTCATTATCAGGGTCATATGTTTTAACAGGAGTAATTATTTTTGTATGAGAATATTTAAATGCTTTTGAAACTTGACCTTGATCAGCTGTATCTCCACGAGCAAGTCTTTCTACCTCAACAACTAAAACACCTGTCCATTTTTCATTTTCAACATCTCTAAGAAGTTTTTGCATTTCTTTTCTTTCACTGATTGTTTCGCCACTTACAACTTCTCTATAAATTTTTGAAATATGTAGTTTTCTTTTTTTAGCTAAAGTTGTTAAAATTTTCTCATGTCTTGCTAAAGTTTCACCTTCACCATATTTTTCCGCTTCAATATCTTCTCTTGA
>CALXAE010000102.1 GCA_944386205.1 uncultured Clostridia bacterium | reverse complement strand
ACCTTTGAATGTACAGTAACCTTTCTTTATGGATTTTATAGTGGCTGTACAGTTGCCTTTTGTGATGGACTAAAATATATTCAAAAAAATCTTGCAGAATACAAAGTTTCTGTATTTGTGGCAGTGCCATTAGTATTAGAAACGATGTATAAAAAAATTCAAAAAGCCATTCGTGACCAAGGAAAAGAAAAATTAATCAATCGTATGATAAAAATATCTAATGGACTTTTAAAATGCAAAATTGATTTAAGAAAAGTCATTTTTAAACAGATATTAGATAATTTAGGTGGAAATATCCGTTTAGTTTTGTATGGTGCTGCACCAATGGACAAAGAAACCATTGTAGGCTTTAACAATTTTGGAATTGAATTGGTACAAGGCTATGGACTAACAGAAACATCTCCAGTTATTGCGGCAGAATCAGACAAAGAGAAGAAACCAGGAGCAGTAGGATTAGCGTTACCAAGCTTAAATGTAAAAATCGATAATCCAGACGAAAATGGAGAAGGAGAAATCTTAGTCAAAGGACCAAGTGTTATGATGGGATATTACCACAATGAAGAAGAAAATAAGAAAGCCTTTGTTGATGGCTGGTTCAAAACAGGAGATTATGGTTACATAACAGAAGATGGATTTATCTATGTAACAGGTAGGAAAAAAGACATTATTGTATTGCGAAACGGAAAAAATGTTTATCCACAAGAAATAGAAAATTTAATAAATAAAATCCCATATGTTACAGAATCTTTAGTATATCAAAGGGAAAAAGACAAGACAGATACTATGCTTTGTGCAAAAATTGTGTATGATAAAGATTTAATAAAAGAAGCATTAGGAGAGAAAACAGAAAAAGAATATAAAGATAATATTTGGGAAAAGGTCAAAGAAATCAACAAAGAATTACCAGTGTTTAAGCATATAAAAAGCATAATGATTACGACAGAACCTTTAATTAAGACAACAACACAGAAAGTTAAACGTTATGAAGAATTAAAAAGAGTTTAAAATTGGTTCATTTGGCACGTCCCCAATTTACCCAATTTATGATTAAAATTCATAATATCGTACATACTATTTTTGAGGTGATTTGTTTGAGAAGAGCCAAAAAAAGAAAAAGTACGGGTAAAAAAATAGTAATAATAACAATTGTTTTACTACTATTATGGATATTGGGATTTTATATATATGTTACATATAATAATATAGAAATTTATGATTCAAATTACACAGCACAAAGGACACAATCCACAATTGAGGAACAAACTGTGGAAAACGTAGAAGAAGAAAGCCAAACTGTGGCAGATGTAATTGAAGAAACGATAGAGAGTGTTGTGGGAATATCAAAACTAAAAAATGCAGGAACCTCTATATTCTCAGAAAGTACAGAAAGTCAATTGGGATTGGGAACAGGTGTTATAGTTACAGAAAACGGATATATTTTAAGCAATGAACATGTAACAGGAAGTAAATATAGCAAATGTTATGTCACATTAGAAAATGGAAATAATTATGATGGAACAGTTGTATGGAGCGATTCTAATATTGATTTATCCATTGTAAAAATAGAAGCCAATAATTTGAAATATCTTACATTAGCAGATTCAGACAATATCAAAATAGGCGAAACAGTTTATGCCATCGGAAATCCAATTGGATTTGAATTTAGAAGAACCGTTACCTCTGGGATTATTAGTGCCAAAAATAGAACTATAAAAATAGAAGAAGAGGAAAATAGTTCATATATGACAGACTTGATACAAACAGATGCAACCATCAATCCAGGAAACAGTGGAGGACCACTAATTTATCCAAATGGAGAAGTAATCGGAATAAATACAGTAAAAATAACAACAGCTGAAGGAATTGGATTTGCAATACCCATTAATATAGTAAAACCAATAATAGAAAGTTATCAAAATACAGGAGATTTCCAGGAAGCCAAAATTGGAATATATGCATATGATACAGAAGTAATTCCCTATTTAGAAACAGGAACAAGTAGTAGTTTCCAAGAAGGAATATATGTAACAGAAGTAACTAAAAATGGCCCAGCAGAAACAGCAGGCATAACAGAAGGCGATATCATTACACAAATAGATGATGTGAAATTAGAGACAATGAATGATTTAAGAGAATATATTTATACGAAAAAACCAAATGATGAAGTAACATTAAAAATTAATCGAGGAAAAATTAAGAGAGACATTGTAGTGAAATTAGGAAGGTGATGATTTGGGGACGGAGAAAAAATCATCACCTGTCTCCAATTGTCTCATCCATGATATCATATTTTCTAGAATAGTCTTTGGTTTCTTCATTAGAAAGATATACTTCTGATGTATTGGACTTCAAGAATTCAACAATTTCATAAACGTCTATCCAAATTTCATTTGGACTATCTACCTGAGATTCGTCAAAAATTAGTTGCATTCCAAAATGTAAGTGAGCAACATTAATATTGTTTACATTTTCTTTTATGCTATATCCAGTCATTCCGAGATATCCAATCACATCGCCAGCTTTTATTGTATTCCCTTTTTCTAATCCTTCTACATATGGGTGGTCTTTTCGTAAATGGGCATAGTAATAATATCGTTTTCCGTCAAAGCTTCTAATGCCTACACGCCAACCACCATATTGATTCCATCCAAGTTGTTCTACTATACCTGATTCGACTGCTATAATGGGGGTTCCGATACTTCCCATTAAATCATTTCCCAGATGTGTTCTACTAAATCCATAAGACCTAGAGTTTCCAAAGTCTTTATAATGCGTAAAGTAGTAATTTTTGGCAATAGGCGAAAAAGCTTTTAACCCATAATGACTTTCATAATAGGTATTTCCATTATCGTCTGTAGTTTCAATAGCATAATTACCAATAAATCCACTTAAAACAGCAGAATAGGCCTCTAAATAGTAATCGTAAAAAGTGAGTGTGGATGTGAGGTCCTTCATTGTTTTTCCACTTTTTAAGTTTTCTGCAATTTTATCTAAATCACTGGATTTATAGTTCTTAAAATTTCCTCCATAAATACAAGCCAGATAGGCTAATAATTCAATCCAATTATATGTAATCGCTTCATTATTATTGTGAGAGTTGATATCTAATTCAGATGTTCGTTTTAAAACACTACAAGGAACTGTGAAATCTACCCATTTTATAAAATCATCTTCGTTTTCAGAATTGACTGTGATGGCAGTAGATGGCTTTTTGCTAAAATAAAAAATGATAGCAGAAACTAGAAAGATGATAAGTGTTAACAGAGATATACATATTACGAAATGCTTTTTTATATGTATCGATTTTATAACCAATCAAAACACCTCATAAAAATATATGAGAGCATAGTGAAAATCATGACGGCTTTGTAATAAGAAAATATGATAAATTTTAGCAATGTAAATTGGCAATAGATCAGATTTAATATATTGTTTTGAATAAATAAGAAAGATGATAAAAAAAGTAATAAAAAAATATTTACGAAATAGCAAAGTTGTATTAAAATAGGGATGGAGAAAACTTACAAAATTTAAGTTGATACATCGAAACGAAATATTTTTTGATAGTCTATTTTCAAAAAAGTATTCGTATAAATATAAATAGGAAAGGAATGAGAAGTATGGATAAATTTATGGAATTAGCGAAACAAAATGCAGAAGAGGGGATAAAGAGAGGTGATGGAGGACCATTTGGTGCTATCATTGTGGACAAAGAAGGAAATATTATTTCAAATGGAAATAATCAGGTTATAAAGAGAAATGACCCAACAGCACATGCAGAAATTGTTGCTATTAGGGAAGCATGCGAGAAATTAAACACATATGATTTATCTGACTATATATTATATACGTCTTGCGAACCATGTCCTATGTGCTTGTCAGCGATTATTTGGTCAAATATAAAAGAAGTATATTATGGTTGTACAAAAGAAGATGCTGGAGAGATTGGCTTTAGAGATGATATGATTTATGACTATTTAAAAGGAAATCATGCGGATTTAATTGATTTGAAAAAGATGGATAGGGAAGAATGTTTGGAAACTTTTAAAAAGTATAAGGATTTAGGTGGAACGATATATTAAAAAACAACGTTGCACAGAAAAATGAAAACATGGAAATAGTTGTTCCATGTTTTCATTTTCCATGTGCGACAGGCATGTCATTTAACTAATCGGTGAAAGTCCGTAGTGGGGGTATATATCGCTAACCACATAGAGAAGCACAAGCTATCCATCGTGAGGTGGAAGTGGAGGAAGTGTGTATCAAAATCATGGCTCGATGTACAAAAACTTGATAC
>CALXAE010000101.1 GCA_944386205.1 uncultured Clostridia bacterium | reverse complement strand
TTTGTAACATTCTGTGGATTATTGATTCTTATTTTTATTATTTTGTAGATAACTTGTCTTTAGGGCTGAGTAGTAACTGATTTTTTGCTCCGTCCCCAAAATCATCTTGCCTTTTTTCGAGCAATCAATGCTTTAATTTTAATGCCTTGTTCTGAAAACATTTTTTCATGCTCTGTTTCTATATTTTTTTCAAAAATAGGTTCAGAATGTAAGTCATATGTTTTCTTCAATACTTCAAATCCTGCTTCTTCAAGATATAACAAGCTAGAATTGAATAAATCATCATCATCTGTCTTAAAATAGATTTCTCCATTCTCTTTTAAAAATACTCTATACTTTTCCAGTTGCCTTGTATGTGTTAATCTCTTTTTTCTATGTTTTCCCTTTGGCCAAGGATTACAAAAATTAATATAAATTCTTTCAATTTGGTCTTGTTCTTCTAAAATTAACAAAATTCTCTCAATATCAAACCTAGTTAACACTATATTTTTAGGTTCTATGTTCTTTTCCTTATATTTTGCTTCTACATTTCGTTTTGCTAAACCTAACATGGCATCTACTAAGTCAATTGCGATATAATTAATGTCTAGATTTTCTGATGCTAGTTCTGATATAAATTGCCCTTTTCCACAGCCTAGTTCCAAATGAATAGGATGGTTATTTCCAAAATATGATTTCCATTTTCCTTTCATTTCTTCTGGATTGTCTATGTAAAAAGAACTTGCTTCTAGTTCTGGTCTTGCCCATTTTTTGTATCTGATTCTCATTTTTTGCTCCTTGATCTATTTTTTGTTTATTTTATACTAAAAATGGCTAAAATGCAAGGTTTATTCTTAGGAGATTTTTTTTATAATCAGTCAAAGCTTCCACTTTTTAGTCCTGACAAGTCTAATGTAACATAGGAAAAACCTAAATTTTTAATTTTTTCTACTATGTTTTTGTTTTCAATTTTGTTATTAATATTTGAATCATTTGCATTTGTTGTTCTATTCTCATTTTTTATATTATTTAAAATCGTTTCAGATTCTTTTGGGTTAACTTCAATTCTTGCTATATCCTTATGTACTCTTACTCTTACTTTTTCTATTCCTAGCTTTTTTATAATCTCTTCGCTCTGTTCTACTTTTTCTAGTCCTTCTTCTGTCAAAGTTGTATTATATGGAAATCTGGTGGCTAAACAAGAATTTGATGGTTTGTTCCAAAATGGAATTCCCAAGTTTTTGCTATATTGCCTTATTTCTTCTTTATAAATATCAAATTTAGCAAGTGGACTAAGAACCCCCACTTCTTCTGTTGCTTTATTTCCTGGTCTATACACTGTTAAATCATCTGCATTTTTTCCGTCTAACAGATTTTCGTATTCATTTTCTTTTGCTACATTTTTTAGTGTCGTCATCAATGCTTTTTTACAATGATAACATCTATCTTTATGATTTTCTCTGAATGCTGTAATTTCTAATGGCTTATATGGTACTTCTATGTATTGGAAGTTATTTTCTTTCAAAAAATCTATTGCTTCTTTATAATCTTTTCTTGGTACCATAATACCATTGGCAATAATGGCTATTACATTTTGTTTTGGCAATACTTTATTTGCTAAATATAATAAATAACTAGAGTCAATTCCCCCTGAGTAAGCAATCGCTACTTTTCCAAGTGTTCTTAAATATTCTTCTAATTGGTTTTGTTTTTCCATTTTTCCTAATAAATGTTAGCCTTCTTAAAGCCAACATATTCTCCTTTTCTTAAAATTATAAGCTTTGAAAGCTTATCCAAATTGAATAAGCCTTAAATTCATTGTTTTACTTAACTTTTATATAGATTTAACAAAATTGATTGATTTCTTCTACATATTTTTCATCTTTTATTTGAGAAATTGCAAAACATTTCTTTCCTAGATCCTTTAAAGATGCCCCTATATGGTATAATGTTTGATTATCAATTACAATAAATCTGTCATGAAATTTGTTTGTTCTGATTACTTTTAATGTCGGATATTGCTTATTAAATTTATGAATATCTAATTTTATCAAATTATTGTTTTGAGCAGTTACTATAATAACTTCTACATTTTTATTTTTCTTTGATATCATTTTTAAAATACTATCATCTATATAATTGTCTATAATTAATATTTTATTTTTAGCAGTTTTTATTATATCAACTATTAAACTATACGCATCATAAATCTGTCCTTCAAAAAATATTTTCTGGTTAAACTCTTCTTTTTTATTTCTTTGTAATTCATCAAAAACTTTCTCAAATTGTTTTTCGTGTTTTGTTAATTCTTTACCTTGTTCTAGTAATTGATATTCTACTTTTGTTAATCTTTCAAAAACATGTCCATTTGATGTTAGAAATCTTCTCATTTCCACAAAAGCATCCATTATATTTATACTCACTTGAATAGCTATATCATTTCTTAATATTCCTGAAAGCATGGCTATTCCTTGTTCTGTAAATACGTACGGCAAATATTTTCGATGTTGACCTCTTCCCATACTGTTTAAGGTCACAAATTGTGACCTTAAAGATTCTAAACTTGAAGCTACAGTTACTTCAAGTTCTCCACTTCTTCTAGAGTTTACATAGCTAAATGATTAATTTGATTTGCTATATATCCTGCTCCATACCCATTATCTATGTTAACGGTGGCAATGCTATTACTGCAAGAATTAATCATTCCTAAAAGGGCTGTAATACCACCTAAATTCGCACCATATCCTACTGAAGTTGGTACAGCGATGACTGGCACTTTTGCTAATCCTGCAATTACAGAGGCTAACGCACCTTCCATTCCCGCAATCGCAATAATGCAATTTGCCTTTTCTAATTTTTCTCTTTGTGACAAAATTCTATGAATACCTGCTACACCAACATCATAAATTCTTTCTACATGACTTCCAAAGAACTCTGCTGTTTCTGCTGCTTCTTCTGCTACTGGAATATCTGCTGTTCCACCTGTGCAAATAGCAATATTTCCAATTTTCTCTTTTTCCTTTTCAATTTTTAAAATTCTAGAAATCGGATTATATTGTACTTCTGTGTCCCATTGGGGACGTTTCTTTTTGAGACATTTTTATGTAAATTATCTGCTTTTTAATTCTTTTATGTGATAAATTTACATAAAAATGTCTCAAAAAGAAACGTCCCAAAATGGACATCAATACAATTCCTTTAAAGGTATATCATTTTTTTGTGCTAATTCCTTCATACTTTCATATTCTGGATATATATAGGTTTCTCCATTATTGACAACTTTTTTTGCTTTTAGTTTGCCATATTTCGTATCTACTGTAATCAATTCTCTTTCTAATTCTGTTCGATATTCATAACGATAACGAATTCCAATGGTTGTTGTTTCTTTAAATAT
This sequence comes from uncultured Clostridia bacterium, assembly GCA_944386205.1. Lineage (GTDB taxonomy): Bacteria > Bacillota > Clostridia > TANB77 > CAG-508 > CAG-269. Next base: position 933 of record CALXAE010000101.1, on the reverse strand, counting down.
AATATTTTGTAACTTTTGAATATCTGGTTCTTTACATACAACTGTTAGACGATATGCTGGCCTATTCTTTTTCATGAAAATTGGCGTATAAAATGCATCTAAGGCTCCATTTTGAAATAATTGTTCTTCTGTATATCCCAATATTTCTCCTGAACAATCATCTATATTGGTTTCCATGACTACAATCTTTTGATTTTCTTCTTGCATTTCGCCATAATATACTTTTAATACATTTGGAATTTTTAAGTCTTTTGTTCCTGCTCCCCAGCCGATTTTTTTGATTTTCATGGCTGGTAATGTTGTAAATTCAGAACTTAGTTCTGCAATAATGGCTGCACCTGTTGGTGTTACCAATTCTGTGTCAATATCAATTTGTCTAAATTCTACATTTGAATTCGCAAAAATTTCACTTGTTGCTGGAACAGGAACTGCCATTGTGCCATGGGCACATTCAATAAAGCCATGTCCATCATTTACAACACTTGAAATGATTTTGTCTGGTCGAATTTTATTGATTAAGATTGCTGTTCCTACAATGTCCACAATAGAGTCTATTGCACCTACTTCGTGAAAGTGTACCTCATCTAATGGTTTATTGTGAACTTTGCTTTCTGCTTTGGCTACCCTCATAAAAATTCTTTTTGCTAAGTCTTTACTTTCTTCATCAATTGAACTATTATCAATAATTTCACATACATCATGCAAATTTCTATGAACATGATGGTGTCCTTCATGCTCATGTTGATGTTCTAAAATCACATCAACATGAGTACCTGTAATTCCATTTTTTACTTTTTTAGATATTTCTATTTTATATCCATCTACGTTTAATTTTTTTAGTTCTTCTATTAGATAATTTTCATCTCCAATAATTTCTGTTAATGCTGCTAATGTCATATTACCACTAATTCCACTTGAACAGTCAAAATATAA
>CALXAE010000100.1 GCA_944386205.1 uncultured Clostridia bacterium | reverse complement strand
GATATGCAATTTATAAATCGCATAAGTATTTCATTTTTTTCAAATTTTCCAAGAAATCTCTAAAATATTTTTGGTATCTTTTGACCAATAATATGTTTTTACTCTTGGTATCCATCATTTTTTCTAATAATTTCATAATAATGAAAACAAAAGGCTTAAACAAGAAAACAGGTTCAATCACATATAAATTAATATTTGCTTCATACAAGCGATTCAGTTCATTTTGGGTAATTGAAATGTAAGAACCTGTATATTTAATTAGATTTTCCAAGTCATTTACATATAAGTCAATATTTTCTTTGAATTCTTCTGGTTCATTTTGAAAAAAATATACATACTGTTTTACCGTTTTTGTTAATCTCCGTAATTCAAACATAGAAATCCTCCAATCTTTTTTCTATTATACAAAGATTAATAAGTTACAAGATTTAATCAATAGTATATCATAAATTTTGCATTTTGAAAATAAAATTTTTAAGAGAAAATTGCTAATTTTTTTAATTATTTATGCTTGAGTTTAAATAATAAAATTATGCTTAATAATAAATGTCGATAAATAAAATATAGAAATTTAATAATATTCTTAAAATTTTTGCATATACATATATATAGGAATTTGGACAAAGGAGAAAAGTATATGTTTAATGTTACAGTATTAAGATTAAAAGACATCGTAAAATATATTATATGTATATTTGTATTTATCTTACTAATTTTTAGTATCAGTAATTATTTTTCAGGGACAAAGGAAAATACGCAAGAAGTGACACAAGAAATAGAAAATGTAACAAATGAAATATCTAATCATAGCCTGTTGTCTTGTTTAGATGCTACACTTCCTGTTGTAGCATCTATTAATCATAATGAAGAAAATGAAAAACAGAAATTAAGTGAAAATGATATATTAAAATCTATGTTAAAAACACAAATCAGTTCCATAGATGAAATTCAAAATATGGCGGAAGTATCAGAAGGAGAAGATACAGAAAACACAAATGAAGAAGAGCAAGGTGTGGAATTAGCAGAGACAGGGGAAGCAACTGAGGTAATTACAAATAATCCAATTACAGAAAGTTATAATGCACAATATGGGAATGTCAAAATAAAAAATCAAACAGACTATGAATTAACACAAGAAATGTTAACACCAGATATCACAATTGATAACAAAAACATTATGATTTTTCATACGCATAGTTGTGAAAGCTACACATCAAGCGAGTTATATCCATATACACCAACAGGAAATTTTAGAACAACAGATTTAAATTTCACTGTTACAAGAGTTGGAACAGAACTCACCACACAATTACAGCAATATGGATATAATGTAATTCATGATACAAGTTATCATGATTATCCATCATATAATGGCTCTTATACAAATTCATTAAAAACAGTAGAAGGTTTATTGCAGACAAATCCATCAGACATCATTATTGACTTACATAGAGATGCCATAGGAAGCAGAAGTGACTATGCACCAACAGTCAGAATTGGAGATGAAGAAGCAGCACAAATCATGTTTGTTATTGGAACAAACGCAGGAGGATTATGGCATCCAAATTGGAATCAAAACTTAAAATTTGCTATTAAAGTACAAGAAAAAGCAGAAGAATTATATCCAGGACTATTTAAACCAATCATGCTTACAACTTCAAGATATAATCAACATACAGGAAAATATGCAAATATTATGGAAGTTGGAGCAACAGGAAATACTCTAGAACAATGTTTAACCAGCATGAAGTACTTGGCAAAAGTCATGGATGAGATAATGAAATGATACATTGGGGACGTGCCAAAACGGACAATTTTTGTCCAAAAGGGACAGACTTAAAAAAATGAGATATTCATTTTAAGTCTGTCCTTGATTTTTTTACTTCTAACACCTTGAAATATAATAACAAGTTGGATATAATAACCATATGATAAATATAAAGAAAGAAAAGAGGTAATTATATGGCAAATATTAGTTTAAACTTAAAACACACAGGAATTACACAGAAAACAATTTTAACATACAAAGAACAAGTAGAAAATATACATAAAGATTTGCATAGAAGAGCAAATGATGAAAAAGATTTTGTAGGATGGTTAGAATTACCAACCAATTATGATAAAGAAGAATTTGCAAGAATCAAAAAAGCAGCAAAGAAAATAAAAAAAGAATCTGATATATTGGTTGTTATCGGAATCGGAGGTTCATATTTAGGAGCAAGAGCGGTTATTGAAGCATTAACCAGTTCATTTTATAATATGTTACCAAACAAACAGAGAAAATATCCACAAGTTTTATATGTTGGAAACAACCTAAGTCCAAACTATATTAATGAACTAATTGAATATATTGGAAATAAAGATTTTTCAGTAAATGTTATATCAAAATCTGGTACAACTACAGAGCCAGCAATAGCCTTTAGAATTTTTAGAGAAATCTTAGAAAATAAATATGGAATTGACGAAGCAAGAAGCAGAATTTATGCAACAACTGATAAAGCAAAAGGTGCATTAAAAACATTGGCACAAAATGAAGGATATGAACAATTTGTTGTTCCAGATAATGTAGGTGGTAGATATTCTGTATTAACAGCAGTTGGATTATTACCAATTGCAGTAGCAGGAATTGATATTGACAAATTAATGCTTGGAGCACAAACAGCACAAGCTCGTTTTGATGACCCAAATTTAAAATATAACGAATGTTATAAATATGCAGTTGTAAGAAATATTTTATACAAATTATACAAAAATACAGAAATCTTAGTAAATTATGAGCCAAAAATGCATTATTTCACGGAATGGTGGAAGCAATTATTTGGAGAAAGTGAAGGAAAAGACCAAATGGGAATTTTCCCAGCAGGGGTTGACTTTACAACAGATTTACACTCAATGGGACAATATATTCAAGAAGGAAGAAGAAACTTATTTGAAACGGTTATTAGTATAAAAACACCAAACTCAGATATTACAATTAATCCAGATGATGACAATTTAGACGGATTAAATTATTTAGCTGGAAAAGAATTAGACTATGTCAATAAAAAAGCAATGGAAGGAACCATAAAAGCACATGTATCAGGAGATGTTCCAAACATTGTCATAGAAATGGAAAAACTAGACGAAGAAAATATAGGAGAATTAATTTATTTCTTTGAAAAGGCATGCGCAATGTCTGGAAATATTTTAGGAGTTAATCCATTTAATCAACCAGGTGTAGAAGAATACAAAAAGAATATGTTCAAATTATTAAAAAAACCAGGTTATTAAAACGAGAGATGATTTGGGGACGGAGAAAAAATCATCATCTTATTATCTTATAAAGATGATTTTATTTGATTTTTTTCAACATTAAAATGATGATTTTTTCTCCGTCCCCAAATCATCATCTTCATGAGGAAGGAGAGAAAAATGATATACAAGGAAAAATTTAAAATAGGATTAAAAGATGTATGGGCAAAAAATGAAGTCAGCAATATTGCTATTTTAGAGTACTTAGAAGATATTGCAGCATATCATTCTGACAGTGTAGGAATTGGCGTCAACACAACAGAAGAAACGCATGTGAATTGGTTATTATTAGATTGGGAATTAGAAGTATTAAAGAGACCAAAATATGGACAAGTGTTGGAAATTCACACATGGTCTAGAGGAATAGAAAAATTTTATGCATTTCGTGATTTTGAAGTATATGATGAAGAAAATAATTTATGTGCGATAGCAACTTCAAAATGGCTTTTGGTAGATAGCAAAACAGCGAAGATTGCAAGAGTTGAACCAGAAATTGCAGATAGATATCAGTCTGAAGTAGGAAAATGTGTTTTTAAAGATAAGAAAATTGAAAAATTAAGAGAACCAAAGGAATATATAAGTGAAACAATCTATACAGCTAGAAGAAGAGATATTGACATCATTGGTCATATGCATAATTTATATTATTTATATTTAGCTTATGAGGCTTTGCCAGAAGAAGAATATAATAAAAGACCATTCAATCATATTAGAATACAATATAAAAATCAGATAAAATTAGGAGAAACAGTAAAGTGCAAATATGTAAAGGAAAATGATAAAAATATCATTGTTATAAAAAGCGAAGATGACAAGACCTTGCATGCAACTATTGAAATTTATTAAATAAAAAAGCGATTAACTTTGGCGTATACAAAAATCTATATAGCATTAAGAAGAATAAAAAGCAAACCAGATTAAATCTTGAAAATGAAGTATAATTTTGTTACTACTCAGCCCTAAAGACATCAAAAGGTAGCCCAAGTTAGTTAAATAACTATACTAAGGTTACCTTTTTCT
>CALXAE010000099.1 GCA_944386205.1 uncultured Clostridia bacterium | reverse complement strand
ATTTCCATAAATGAATATCCTTTAGCACATTAGGAGAAATATAATCCTTTAGAATAATTCTATAAATTTATATTAATCTATCATTAGGTTAGAAACGAGCCTTTAGTTTTATGCTATAAACAAGTTTCCTGAAAAAATAAAAAGTTCACTTAGTGTACTAAATTCACTTTGTGAACTCTATTTATTTTCACAGCCAATAACTACAAATTTTTTTACCGATAAATCGGCATATAATGGTTTGTAAGAACCAAAGTTCTAACACAACCATTTAAATTGACAACATTATGGTACAGAAGAATTAGCTCACTTAGAAATGGTTGGAACGATTGTACATCAATTGACCAAAGGAGTAAGCATTGAAGAAATAGAAAAAGCAGGATTAAGTGCATATTACACAGACCATGGTGTAGATGTATACCCTCAAGCTGCTTCTGGATTTCCTTTTTCTGCATCAGTATTAGCTTGTAAAGGTGACCCTATTGCAAACTTACAAGAAGATTTGGCAGCTGAACAAAAAGCTAGAGCTACGTATGAAAAGTTAATAGATTTATGTAGAGATAATCCAGATGTCTTAGATCCATTAAGATACTTAAGGGAAAGAGAAATCGTACACTTCCAAAGATTTGGAGAAGCATTAAGAGGTGTTCAAGATAAACTAGCAGAAAAGAAATATTATATGAATAATAATTGTGGTTGTAATTAGAAAGAAGAGGGGGCTATTTCAGGCCCTCTTAAAAAATTCTTAACTGCTGTCAATCCATGAGCAGAATATCCTAAATTGTTGATAAGTAACGAAATATGTGATAAAATGAAAACATTGAAAAGAGAAAAATAAAGAAGTGAAATGGAAATGATTTGAATCATAAGACTGCGAGGTGAACAATAATGTTTAATTTTATGAACATAGACGAAATAGAATTTGAAGAAATTTGCAAAGAAATACTAGAAAGAAAGACAGGAAAGTCATTTAAAGTTTTTGGAAGAGGTGCAGATGGAGGAATCGATATACAAGCAAATGATAATCCAAAAATAATTGGACAAGTAAAATTATATATAAACACACCACAGTCTAATACTGTTAATAAAATAAAAAGTGAAATTAACAGAATAAAATATAATGAAATTGAAGAATATTATATTTTTATAGGAAGAGAAATGTCACCTCAAAATATAGAAGAAATATATGAGGAAGGAAAAAATATTATAAAATCTAAAGAAAATATTTTTACAATAAAAGAAATAAACGAATTGTTAAATAAAGAAGAATACATGGATATTGTAAGACAACACATAAAATTATGGATATGTGCAACAAATATTTTAGAGCAAATCAATAATAGAAATATATTTTTAGATTGTGAAATATTGTTAGATAACATTAAAGAAGATGTAAATCTTTTTGTGCAAACAGATTTGTACAAAATTTGTCAAGAAATATTAGATAAAGATAGATTACTATTAATACTAGGAATGCCTGGAATTGGAAAAACAATGATCTCAAAAATGTTAGTATTATATTATGCTCAAAAAGGATACAGTATACGATATAGCAATAGTCGTAATTTAGATGACTTAAAAAAAGTATTGTCATTAGATAGGGATAGAAAAGAATTAATTTTTTTGGATGATTGTTTGGGACAAAGATATTTAGAATTACATGAACATACAGAAAATGACATTATTAATTTGATAAAATATGTAAAAAAAATGGATAATAAAATTTTATTATTAAATTCTAGGATAACTATATTTCAAGAAGCAAAAACTAGAAAATATGAAATAGGAAAATGTATTGATAATAGAAATTTACAGATACAAGTAATTGATATAGAAGATATTTCTGATTTAGAAAAAGCTAGAATTTTTCATCATTATTTATTGCAAAAACATTTACCAGAGCAATATATTAAAGAAATTGTAAAATATGACAATTATATGAAGATTATAAAAAATACAAGTTATAGTCCAAGAATAATTGATTATATGACAGAAGAAAAGATTTATAGTTCTATACAACCAAAAGATTATGTTGAAGCAATACAAAAAGCATTTGAAAAATCTATTTTTGTTTGGAAAGACGAGTATGAGAATAAAATAGATTTACAAGATAGAATTTTTTTGACAATATTGTTTTCAATATCAGATTATGAAGTAGATGAAAATATCTTAAAAAAAGCTTTTTATGAAAGATTGAAAATGGAAAATATAGATACTTCAATTCCAGTATATGAAAGGGTATTAGAAAGACTAAATGAGTCATTTATAAAAATAGGAATTAAAGATAATAAGAGAGTTATTTTTGCAATTAATCCGAGTGTAAATGATTTTATGAAAAAAGAATTGGAAAACAACGAATTAGAAAAACAAAAAATTTTAAATTGTGCTATATCAATTGAACAAGTAAAAAGAATTGCAAATTCGCCAAAAGAATATGATGATTTTATAAAAAATAAAATTATTAAAAATGAATTTTTACAATATAATACAAATGCTAAAGAAACAATTGAAGAAATCTATTTAGCACATCTTGTATATTATGATATGATAGAAAAAATAGAACAAATAGATTTGTCAAAAACAATTTTATCATTAGGTTATGGATATAATGTTTATAATACATATATTTGTCATAATGAAATCATGAGAAAGCTATGGCATAGTCAAGTTCTTCCACAAAAGGTAAGAGAGATGCTTTTAGATGGAAAATATTTATCTAAAATTCTACATAAAGAAGTGCTATCAGAGCAAATAGAGTTTTTACAAACTATTTATGAAGTGTATGGAAACATAAAAAATGAAGGAGATTTAATAGACTATCTAAAAGAAGAGTTTAAGGATGAACCAAAAAAATATTCTGTTTCTGAATTGGCTAGTGATTACGGACTAGATGATATTGTTATGAATGAAGCACAAGAATTAAAAGAAGAATATGAATATGATGAAAGATGGAATGAAGCAACAGAAGAAGGATTTAAGAAAGAATTAACAGAAAGAGTAGAAAAAAGTTTTTATGAAGTATGTATTAGAAATGTTTATGATATTTTAGCTGATTTACATTGTGAGTTGCCAGATGCGTTATATGACCAAATGGAATTTCCAGAAGTTGAATCTTGGAGTTTTGATGAGAAAGAGATGCATGAAATTGTATTAAAATATATTTCATATGTATATAATACTTATGAAGAAGACTATACATATTATAAAAAATACATATATGATGGACATCTATTAAACAAAAGTACAGAAGAAGAAAAGATAATAGAAGATTTGTTTCTGAAATCCTAGAAAATTATATTTTTTAAGATTATAATCTAAAGATTGAAAAGAGGTAATACTGGTGCAAAAATATTTGAATTTGAAAAACGAGATAGATTATACAAAGCTACAAGAACCAGCAAACATAATAAAAAAAGGTGGAATAGTTATATTTCCAACAGAAACTGTATATGGAATCGGAGCAAATGGTTTTAATGAAAATGCTATAAAGAAAGTGTATGAGGTAAAAAAAAGGCCTCTTAGTAATCCTATTAGCCTATTAGTTAATAGTATAGACATGATAAATGAGGTAGCAAAAGACATTACAGAAGAGGAATATAATTTGATAAAGAGATTTTTTCCAGGACCACTTACAATTATTTTAAAGAAAAAAGATATTATTCCAGATGTGCTAACCGCAAATTCGGATACAGTAGGAATTCGTATGCCAGCAAATGAAATAGCACTAAAATTAATAGAATATGCTGGCGTTCCGATTGCAACACCAAGTGCAAATATTTCAGGAAAGCCTAGCGGAACAGATATAACAGATATTATGAAAGATTTTGAAGGAAAGGTAGATTATGTAATAGATGATGGACCAAGTAAAATTGGGCTTGCTTCAACAATAGTAAAAGTTATTGATAATGTGCCACATATCTTGAGACAAGGTTCTATTCCAGAAAATGAGATTAAAAAATTCATACAATAAAAAAATCCATAAATTAGAAAAAAAGGCTTGTTTTTCATGTGTTTTTATGATAAAATAATATGCGTAAGAAAAATAATAAAACCAATTAAAAAGAAAAGTATATATATTTCAAATATTTACAAGAGAAAATGGTCATAGGCTGGAAGCCATTAAATATCATATATAGAAAATTCACTTTTTAGGTCCTTTTTTGAAATGATAGTAGGAAAAGGCGGTTGAACCGTTAAAACTAGAATGAGGTTAGTGATAATATACTAATAAATTTAGGTGGTACCACGAATGATGACCATTTCGTCCTAAAAAATAGGAAGAAATGGTTTTTTTGCATTATAGGAAATTGCATTTCCTATAATGCAAAAAAAAAATTGCACAGAAAAATTGTTTCACAATTTTTCG
>CALXAE010000098.1 GCA_944386205.1 uncultured Clostridia bacterium | reverse complement strand
AATGGTTCAACATCACAAGCAAGTATTTGTGGTAGTACATTAGCATTAATGGATGCAGGTGTACCAATTAAAAGACCAGTAGCAGGTATTTCAACAGGATTGGTTACAAATCTGGATGATGAAAAAGATTATGTGATGTTAGTAGATATTCAAGGAATCGAAGATTTCTTTGGAGACATGGACTTTAAAGTTGGAGGAACAGAAAAAGGTATTACAGCAATTCAAGTAGATATTAAGGTTGATGGATTATCTTATGACATCATTAAAGAAGCTTTTGAAAAAACAAGAATTGCTAGAAAACATATATTAGAAGATGTTATGCTTCCAGTATTAGACAAACCAAGAGCAGATATTTCTCCATATGCACCAAGAATTGTTAGCACACAAATTAAAGTTGACAAAATCAAAGATGTTATTGGAACTGGTGGAAAAACAATTAATAAGATTATTGAAGAAACAGGTGTAAAAATCGATATAGAAGAAGATGGACAAGTATTTATCTACTCAAATGATAACAAAAAGGCAGAACAAGCATTAGAAATGATTGAAGACATTGTTAGAGAAGTAGAAGTAGATGGAATCTATTATGGAGAAGTTGTTAGAATTATGAACTTTGGAGCATTTGTAGATTTGGGTTGTGGCGGAAAAGAAGGATTACTACACATTTCTCAAATTTCTAAAGAAAGAATTAAACATGTAGAAGATGTTTTACATGTTGGAGATAAAGTAACTGTAAGAGTTACAGATATTGATGAACAAGGTAGAATTAATTTGACTATGAAAGATTTGGCAGAAAACAAATCAGAAGAAAGAGTTGAAAAATAAGGCAAAAAATGAAATGTAAAAGGGGTGTAGGGATTTTACGCCTCTTTTAAAGTTTTATGAAATAGTAATACTATGACAAATGGAAAATATATAATAATAAACAAAAAAATGAAGTGAAAGTTTTAGGAAGGAGAAACATGGGATATATACAAGAATTTTCAAATTATATAGGAAGAATTACGGGAATAGATAGTGAATATATAAAATTAACAATACTAACAATATTCATATTTTTAATTTTCGGGATTATCAAATCAATTATTAAAAAGGTATATGCCAATTTACCTGTAAATGATAAAAAGAAATTTTTTAGAAATAGAAAAATACGAATTATATTAACAGTTATTTCCTTTATATTGGTTTTTCTTCTTTGGGGAGAAAAAATATCAGGAATTATTACACTAATTAGTTTTATATCAGCAGGTTTAACCATTGCTGTGAGAGAAATCATATTCAACTTTTTTGCAGGTATCTATATCAATATTAATCGACCATTTGAAATCGAAGATAGAATTGAAATTGATGATGTCATGGGAGATGTAATTAGTAAACATGCTTTAGGATTTGAAATATTGGAGATAGGCAAAAGAGTATATGGTGAACAAAGTACAGGAAGAATTATACATATACCAAATTCCTATATATTTACTAAGACACTGAAAAATTATACAAAAGTATTTAAATATATATGGGATGAAATAAAAGTAGATATTATACTAGATGCAGATATTAAGAAAACACAGGAACTATTATATGAAATTGTATTTGATAATGAAACTTTGAAAGAAATTCCAAAGAAAATGGAAGATGCTGTTGATGAAGCGATTTTAGAATATAGAATTTATTATAACAATTTAGAACCAATTATCTACATAAAAATCGAAAGGTCACATATAGAAATGTATATAAGATATTTAGTTCATCCTAAAAAAGCAAGAGACGTGCAAAATGAAATTAATATGAGAATTATGGAAGAATATCAAAAAGGAAATATGCCATTATATATAAATGATTAAAAATTAATGGACTTTTTTTGAAAAAACCTTGCATTTTTGGTAAAAAGTGGGTATAATATATAAGGAAAACAACAAGAGCGAGAGAGTGGGAACAAATCCCACTCTTAAATTTTGAAAAAAGGAGGAAAACTTCTTGGCAAATATAGAAGAAAAAGTAGAAAACCTATTAAAAGAAAAAATAGAAAATATAGGGTATGACTTATATGATGTAGAATATGCAAAAGAAGGAAAAAACTATTTCCTAAGAATCTATATTGATAAACCAGAAGGGATTGACTTAAATGATTGCGAAAAAGTAAATGATGCAATATCAGATTTACTAGATGAAGCAAACTATATTAAAGATCAATATTTCTTAGAAGTTTCATCACCAGGAATAGAAAGGATTTTGCGAAAAGACAAACATTTAGAGCAAAATAAAGGAAAAGAAATTGCAATCAAGTTGTTTAAGAAAGATGAAACTGGAAATAAAGAATATCAAGGAATATTGAAGGATTTTGATGATGAAACAATTACATTAGAAGACAATATAAAAATCGAGAGGAAAAGTATTGCACAGATTAAAACTATATATAACTGGGATTGAAAAATAATTACAATTTTGGACTACGTCAAATTCCATTTAAAACGCGGTTACATACAAACGTATGCGCCCTTGCCTTTTAAATGAAATTTTCCTTGCCAAAATTTAATTCTTTTCCAATCTAGATTGAAAAATAAGAAAGGAAGGAAAAAAATGAAAAGCAAAAGCAAGAATAAAATAAGCGAACCAGCAATTGATAACAAAGAATTAATACTAGCTTTAGAAGATTTAGAAAAAGAAAAAGGAATTAAAAAGGAATATTTATTAGAATCTATTGAAACAGCATTATTAACAGCATATAAAAGAAATTTTGATGCGTTAGATAATGTAAAAGTTGTGATGGACCCACAAACTGGGGCAACACATGTATTTTCTATTAAAGAAGTAATGGAACATGCAAATGATAGTGCAACAGAAATCAACTTAGAAGATGCTAAAAAAATCAATAAAGATGCTAATATTGGAGATAATGTAGAAGTTGAAATTGTTCCAAGAAATTTTGGAAGAATTGCAGCACAAACAGCAAAACAAGTTATTATCCAAAAGCTAAGAGAAGCAGAAAGAGAAATTATCTATACAGAATTTAATGACAGAAAAGGAGAAATTGTTTCAGGAATTATCCAAAAAGCAGATAAAAACATAGTGGTAATGGATTTAGGAAGACTAGAAGGTATTATGCCAACAAAGGAACAAATGCCAACAGAAACATATCATGTAAATGATAAAATAAAAGGATATGTGCTAGATGTAGAAAGAGGTGCAAAAGGTGCACCACAAGTTATTGTTTCTAGAAGCCATCCAGACTTTGTAAGAAAATTACTAGAATTTGAAATACCTGAAATTTATGAAGGGGTTATTGAGATTAAAAGTGTATCAAGAGATCCAGGATATAGAAGTAAAGTTGCAGTATATTCTCCAGATCCAAATATTGACCCAGTTGGTTCTTGTGTAGGACAAAAAGGAGTTAGAATTCAAAATGTAATTAATGAGCTAAAGGGAGAAAAAATTGATGTTATAGAATGGAATGAAGATCCAGCAATTTATATATCTTCAGCACTATTACCAGCAAAAATATTAGCAGTTGATATAAAAGAAGAGGAAAAATTTGCACAAGTTATTGTTCCAGATGATCAATTATCACTTGCAATTGGAAAATCAGGACAAAATGCAAGATTAGCTGCAAAACTAACAAATTGGAAAATTGATATTAAATCAGAAACACAATTTAGAGAAATGCTAATGAATGCACAACAAGAAGAAATTCAAACACAGGAAGAAATAGAAGAACAATCAGAAATGTTAACACAAGAGCAAGAAACGCACGAGACAGAAGCAGAAAAAGAAGAATAAATAGAATTTTAAAACATAAAATAAAATGGACGACTTATGAAACATGACATGTTGAAAAATGGAGGTTTTTAAGTGAAAAAAATACCACAAAGGACCTGTATGGGATGTAATGAAAAAAAAGACAAAAATCAATTAATTAGAATTGTAAAAAGTAAAGATAATGAGATAAGTATAGACAGAACAGGAAAAATGGAAGGCAGAGGGGCATATATTTGTGACAATGAAAAATGCCTAGAAAAAGTCATAAAATCAAAAAGATTAGAAAGAGTGTTAGAAACTAACATATCAGATGAAATTTATGAAAGTTTAAGAGGTGTCATTCTTGGTAAATAAAAAAATATTAGGGTTAATTGGATTATCTGCAAAAGCACGGGAAAATGTCTTTTGGCGCAGATAGTGTAGAAAACGGAATAAGGAAAAAGATAGTAAAGCTGGTTGTTATAGCGGAGGATTCATCAGAAAGAACAAAAGATAAATTTAGAAGAATATGTGGGGAATTTCATATACCAATTATTGAAATAGCAGATATAGAAACATTAAGTAAAACAATAGGAAAAAATAATAAAGCAATTATTGGTATACATGATATAAATTTATCTAAAGAAATAGAAAAAATAAACAATGGGGGTGAAGCTCTTGGGTAAAATAAAAATACATGAAA
>CALXAE010000097.1 GCA_944386205.1 uncultured Clostridia bacterium | reverse complement strand
AAAATATTTAAAAATTTTATAAAAATAAATAATACAAACATATCTGCTAAAGAGGTTGCAAAAATGATAAAAGAAAAATTTGATTTATAGGAGGAAATTTTGATATGAAATATTTTAAAAAATTAATAGGAGAAAGAATTTATTTATCACCAAGAAATACTGAAGAGGTAGAAAAATTTACAGAATGGCTGAATGATTTTGAAACGACAGATTATACAGGTAGAAGTGCTTATATAACAACACTAGAAGGCGAAAAGAAATATTTCGAGGAAAATATTGATAGAAATTATAATTTTTTCATTGTAACACTTGATACTGATAAACTGATTGGTACAGTAGGATTAGAAAATTATGATGGTATTAATAGAACAGCTACACTTGGGATTTTTATAGGTGATAAAGAATATAGAAGTAAAGGCTATGGAACAGAAGCAATTAGACTTATATTAGATTATGGATTTAATTATTTGAATTTAAACAATATAAAATTAGATTTAATGAGTTTTAATGAGAGAGCCTTAAAATGCTATCAAAAGTGTGGCTTTAAAGAATATGGAAGGCGAAGAAAATGCAAATTTATTAATGGTAAATATTATGACACTATAGAAATGGATATACTGGCAGAAGAATTCAAAGAAAATTATATAAAAAATAAAAATCAATAATGAAAAAAACTAGCAAATAGTTAGAAACAATTAGTTGCTAGTTTTTTGATTATTTTCAAGATTAATAAGTAAAAAGTATAAATTAAGAAATATTTTGAGTAAGTCAGATATTTTTTACATTACAAAAATATCACAAATTTACAAAAATCGACATAGAATATAATAGCTTAACTTTTAAGGTGGTATTGATATGGAAAAGGTAAAAATCGGAGATATTGTAGGAAGAAAATCATATAATAAAGATATTTTATTTCGTGTAAAAAATATAATAGATACAAAAAGTGGTCAAATTGCCATTTTAATAGGAATAGTAGAACGAGTAGAAGCAGATAGTGAATTAAATGACCTAGAAAAAGTCAATGAAGACAGAATTCAGGCAGATTTAAGCAATATACAAAAGCGAATAGAAAATAAAATTAAAGAATTAGAAATTTTAAATACAAGTACAAAAAAACAAGTTATAACAGGAAAAATATTGCATTTAGATGGAGATAAAAAATATAGCGAAAAATCTTATCGATATTATAAAAAACTAGGATTAAATGCTATTGTAAAAAACATACCAGAATATAAACAACCCAAAGTAATATATAAATTGTTGAAAATATATGAACCAGACATATTAGTGATAACAGGACATGATGGAATGTTAAAAAAAGCAGTTAGATACAATGATTTGTATAATTATAGAAATTCTAAATATTTTATAGAGACAGTGAAAGAAGCAAGAAGATATGATAAAGAAAACAATAGAAAATTAGTAATATTTGCAGGTGCTTGCCAAAGCTATTTTGAAGCATTAATATGTGCTGGAGCAAATTTTGCTTCTTCTCCAGGAAGAATATTAATAGATTTTATGGACCCATTAATTGTAGCAGAAAAAGTAGCAACAACGGAAAAGTATAAATATATAACCATTGAAGATATAGAAAATGAATTAAGAGATGGAAAACAAGGCGTGAGTGGAATAGGTGCTAATGGGAAAATGTATAGAATAATAAAATAAATATATTTGCTATATTCTTAAATACAAACGGTTAAATACGAATGAAAGAGAGATAGACAATACCATATAATTATATAAAAATTTTAGAAAAAGAATAGTATTATGCAATGGTTGAAATGAGTTTGTAACACAATTGTAACATAAAAGTAATATTACAAAATAAGGAGTAAAAAACGCCTAAAAATCAGGCGATACAAAGGTTTTACACCGATATACTTTTTTTGACATTTTATGTCAAAAATGCTATAATCAACCTATCTTAAGGGAGTAGGTGATAGCATGATTTGTAAAAATGACATAGCAAATCTAAAATCTGACATCTTAGAGAAAGTGGGGCAAAAGATAATTGTCAAAGGGTCTTTAGGTAGAAGTAAAGCCTTTGAAAAAGAAGCTACAATAGAAAAAGCATATCCAAATATTTTTGTAGTAAAATATGAGGAAAATAATAGAAACGTAACATATAGTTACACAGACGTTTTAACAAGAACAGTAGAGGTTGAAGTATTTGATGGAGATTCATATAGTCCATTAATACCACCATCAGTTAACTTAAAAAAGAAAAAATTTACAGAAACATAAAGGAAAACTTGAAAAGGTTTTTCTTTTTTTTTCAAAAAGCGAGATTTGTTTGTTATAAATCACAATTTACCTTCATATATATAGTATAAAGAAAATGATAAGGAGGTAAATAATGGTTGTAAATACGATAAAAGAAAATTTACGTGTAAATAAAAAAGTAGCAACAAGAAAAGAAATCATATTTGTAGAAGGAGATGTGATTGTTCCAGATGCCAAGCCAGATGTTTTAAATATAATTTGTACAAGTGGGGTAGCATGTATTTATAAAAAAGAAATCATAGATGAAAAAATAAAAATAGAAGGAAATGTTGATACATATATCATGTATATGACAGATGATAGCCAAGAAAGAACAAGAGGAATTAATACTGGCTTAGATATATCAGAAGTCGTCAATATTCCAAACATAACAAGTGAGATGGAAAGTAATGTATGTACCAATATTAAAGAGATAGAAGCAAAAGTAATTAATGAGCGAAAAATCTCTATAAAAGCAACAATTGAATTAAATATCGAAATTTTTTCAAAAGAAGAAATTTCAATCGTGAATAGTTTAGAAAATGATGATGAAATTAAAATGTTGCAGGAACAATTATCTGTCAATTCATTGGTAGGAAGCGGAGAAACGAAAATATATGCAAAAGATAATATTTCCATAGATAATATTGACAATTTAGTAGAAATTCTAAAATTGGAAGTGGGAATAGGCAATAGAGATATCAAAATCAGCTATAATAAAGTTTTAACAAAGGCAGAAGCACAGGTCAAAATTGTATATCTAACAGAAGATAACAGAATAAATAAAACAACTGCCACTATACCAATTATTGGCTTTGTAGATATCCAAGATGTTAATGAAGGGAATTTTTGTGATACCAATTATGAAATGCGAAACATCATTGTAAAGGCAAATTCAGTAGAAGAACATTCTATCTATATTGAAATGGAAATTGCTGTGACAGCAACAGCATATGAAGAAAAAACAATTAATATGATTCAAGACTTATATAGTCCATCTGAAAATATTGAATTTAATAAAAAAACAGTAAGAACCATTGCAGGTAAAAGAGAAATTTCAGGTACGAAAGAAATAAGCGAAAGGTTGAAAATCGAAGAATTACAAGGCAGAAATATCGTTGATGTAGATATTGTACCAAATCTGATAAAGCAAAACGTAATGGGCGATAAAATTATGTATAATGGAGAATTAAACCTAAGTTTTATGCTAATGGGAGAAGATATGGAGATAATGGTAAAAAAGGAAAATATTCCTTTTGATTATAGTATAGAAAATGTAAGTGATGCTGATAATTTAAATGTTCGCACCAATGTAGAAGTAGCAAATCAAGATTTTATCATTCAAGAAGGCGGAGAAGTTTTAGCAAATGTGCAGATGAATATGAATACAGTGTTAGATAGAAATGTCAATATTAATACAATTGATGAAGTACAAACAAATGGAGAAAGAGAAGAACAAGATTATAGTATTATTATGTATATTGTAAAAAAAGGAGACTCTTTATGGAAGATTGCCAAAATGTTTGGGAGTACAGTTGATGATATTGCCAGAGTCAACGGAATAGAAAATGAGGATCTTATCTATCCAGGACAAAAATTATTTATACCAAGATATAAAAGAAAAGGCATGAGTAGCAAGCAGGCTTCTATGATAAACTATGCCTAAGATTTATTCAAGAACGAAGATACGAATTCCAAATGTATTAGGAAATATCAAAAATAAAAGAAAAATGGCTATGATACTTATTTTTATCACAGCCATTATCGTATCTGGAAAAATGATGTTAGATGCTGTCAATCCCATTTTTGATACATTGTGTGAAAACGAAGCCAAAAGTTTAGCAACCATCATATCGAACGAACAGGCAACAAATGTAATGAGAGAACATAGTTATGATGAATTATTTACAGTCGAAAAAGATTCAAATGGAAATGTTACTATGATAAAATCAAATGTAATTCCAATAAATGAAATTATTTCCGATGTAGCAATCAAAATACAGGAAGAAATCAACAAGCAAGGTAGAAAAGATATTCAAATCGCTTTGGGAAGTTTTACAGGTATTAAATTATTAGCAGGAAGAGGACCAGGAATACAAATCAGAATATCTACTGTTGGAAATGTAGAAACAGATTTAAGAAGCGAATTTCAATCCCAAGGGATTAATCAGACATTGCATAGAATTTATTTGCAAGTA
>CALXAE010000096.1 GCA_944386205.1 uncultured Clostridia bacterium | reverse complement strand
ATTAACAGGAACCAAACGATTCGGAGAATTAAGAAAATCTGTTACTGGTATTACGCAAAAAGTATTAACCAATAATTTAAGACAAATGGAAATATTTTCTTATTTTCTATTATTTTTACGACTATACTTTATTATCTTTATCATACCTAAGCTAACAATTATTGCTAAAATAATTGAACACCCAATTACAATTCCATTGCTCATTTTTTCTATTTCTTGATTTGCTAATTGATTTTCTGTTTCTTCTCCTTGGATTTGTGTATTTGAAACTTCTTCTTGCTCATGTGTTTTTTTGTATTCTTCAAATCTTTGTGCAAATTCATCATATCCTTCTGGTGTTTCACGAATATATTCTACTTGATATTCTCCATTTTCCATTTTTATTTTGATATAACATATATTGTTTTTTACATACCAAACAAATGGATGTCCGTCCCATAATATTGTTTCTGGTTCTCCATAATTCCATTCTGTATTTTCTATTGAAACAGGTGTCACAGTAAATTCAATAGTTGCTAAAAATTCATTTTCGCTTATATCATGCATGCCAATGCTTCCCATACTATAATCTGTAATTCTTCTATTCTCAGGTACATCTTCATTCTTATATACTTCTATCCAATCTTCAAAAAACTGTTCTGCTATTGTATTTTTTTCTTGTAATGTAAGGATTTCATCTGCAAATACGATATTAGAAATACTGGTTATTGCCATTATCATTATCACGAAAATACATAATACTTTCTTTTTCATATAATTTATTCATCCCCTTTCTTTAGAACTACTTCTTCTGTTTGATTCTTGTATTCAAAATGAACAATTACAGTTTCTGCTTGATTATATTTTGTTAAATCAAACATACCTTCAAATGTCAAAATTCCTTCTTCATTAACACCTGTTGACCCATTTTCGTTTGGACCTTGTATTAATGTGAATTTTTCTCCATTTTCATTTGTTAAATATACTGTAATATCTGTCAATCCATTTATTTTTTTATAATATTCTTTATACTCATCTGTTTGTCGCTCTTTCCAACTAATATGTCCTAAAATATCTTGATTTTTTAGAGGATCATCCTCTGATAAACTGTCATAAAAATCATGTTCCAAAAATTCAGGAAGTTCTGGCAATGGTTCTGTTTGTACCTTTGCTGTGATTTCCATTCCTGTATCATATAAAGTTGCAGATTCTATTTGATAATCTTCATTAGTTGTATCTGTTTGCGTATATACGACAGATTGCCTATTATACATTTTTTCTGGAACTGCAACATCAAAATGCCAATCTCCTGTAAGGGTAATTTCCTCTTCTCCCATACTTGCTTGTTCATTTGTAGAAATACTAATTTTAGTCATGTCAATTGTTAATGTCTTACTTTTTGGATAATGACTATCTCCTCCTGTATAGATATTATAAATTACTTTCACATGATTTCCTTCTCTTTGAACAGGAATAATATTTACACCACTTCCAATGTACATTTTTTGTTCCATTGCTTCGTTATAATCTAATCCCAAATTTTTCTCTTTGCTAAATTCCTCATATCTGATACCTGATTGACAATATAATACAATGTTATTTTCATCATATATCACTAAATCTGGGAAATTGAATTTCCATATTTCATCTGCTGTCACAATTTCTTTTGCTTTATCAGATAGTTCTACATCAAATGTAATACTTAAATTAAAATCATCCATAGTTTTCAATGGCAATATTTTCTTGGATAATTTCTTTTTGCTCTACAATAGTATCTACATTAAACTGACTAATCATCTCGTCTTCATATTGGGAAATTTCCGACATCTTATTAAGTTCTCTATATTTTTTATAGATGATCCTTTTGGTAATTCCTGCTATATATGGACTAAACATCGCTTTTCTATCTAATTTATTTTTGTTTTTCCACAAAATTAAAAACACATCTGCTATCATTTCTTCTTCATCTTCTGCTTAGATAGTTTGTTTATTTTTTATAATGGTACTTACATAGTGATAATACTCATCAAAGACTCTTGGCATATCTAATTCATTATCCACTATGTAACTCTCTATCGTTTTTTCGTTTTTCATTTTCACTAACTTTCCTTCCCTAAGCTACAAATCTGGTTGGAAAATAATTATACTTTCCACTTATATATTTATCATTTTTAGAAAAAGGTTACAACTTTTTTATTATACACATGCAAAGAACCCAAATCATTAAACTTTCTGTCTAATAATTTGGGTTTACTTCATTTGGAAACATCTCCAAATGGACATTTTACTTTTTTATATTCATTATATCTCTATAATTCTAAATCTTTTTTATCTTTCTTCATTTTTTTCATAGCTGCAACTACTTCGTCAATCTTCATTACTTTTTTTGAACCATCTCTTGTTCTTTCAATCTCCACAAAATCTTGCTCAGTATTATTTCCAAGTATGGCTATATAAGGTATTCCTAATATCTTGGCATTTCTTATTTTTTCTCCTATTGAACCTTTTACATCATCAATTATTACTTCTACATCTTCATCTTGGAATTTTTGATACATATCTTCTGCAACACTTGTTTTATTTTCATTACTTATTATATATAAATAATATGGTGTAACAGAGATTGGAAGTGAAAAACCTACTATTTTTCCATTCTCTTCTATAACATTATTTTCATAAATCAAACCTAAAACTCTACTTACGCCTATACCATAACATCCCATATAAAATGGTTGACTGTTATTTTGATCATCCACAAATCTAATATCCATAGATTCTGAATATTTTGTTCCAAGTGCAAATATATGTCCTAATTCACAAGCTTTTTCCTCTTTTAAACTCTCAACATTATCTATATCATAATTCTCTTTTAAATATTCTTTTGCATCTTCTCTTTCTAAGATTTCTACATTTAAACCTTGATTTTTTTCTTTATCATATAATATAGTATCTTCACCAATTCTTGATAAAGCCATAACTTCTTCTGAGTTACTTCCTCCCATTGAACCATTATCAGCAGCTACTGTTATTATATCTAATCCGATCTCATTAAAGGTTTTAAAATAAACATCTCTAACTTTATTATAAGTTTCAATCATTGATTTTTCATCTTTGTCAAAACTATATAAATCAAACATTAAGAATTCTTTACCTCTTAATAAATATCCTCTATTTCTAATCTCATTTCTAAATTTTGGACCTATTTGATAAAATGCTGCTGGCATTTGCTTATGGGATGTAATTCGATTTTCAATAAAAATAGTTATTGCCTCTTCTGCAGTTGGAGCTAAACAATAAATTCCTTTATCAGTTTCAGAAATCATTGTAACTCCTTCTTCTAAATATTTATCATATCTTCCAGATCTCTTCCAAATCTCTGCTTGTTGTATTATAGGCATTTGTACTTCTATAAAATCTGCCTTATCAAAGTTCTTTTTTATTATTTCTTCAATATTATCTTGAACTTTTAAAGGTATATTATCATAGGCATAGACTCCACTTCCATATTGTTTTATCTGCCCTGTTTGGATTAATATATCTTGGGCTGGATACATTTCATCCAAATTTTTTAATTTTACATTTTTCATTCCCATTCTTGATAATCTCATACAAACCTCCGTACTATATATTTTAATACTTAACATTATATAGTGTTTTATTTTTTTCGTCAATAGGTTTTATTCATCAATTGTTGATATTCCAAGTGTAATTTCTTCTAACACATCAAGTACTGCTCCCACTGTATCTAATGCAGTAAACATTGGTACATTGTTCTCTGTTGCACATCTTCTAATATAACTTCCATCTGTTTCTTGGTCTATAGAATCAATATTTCTTGTATTAATCACATAGCTGACATATCCTTTTCTTAAAGATTCTAGAATTTCCTCACTACCTTCACTAATTTTCTTTTTCACTCTTGTTCTAATGCCATGTTCTTTTAAGAATTTAGCAGTTCCTTTTGTTGCTTCTATATTAAATCCTAAGTTATAAAATCTTCTAATTAATGGTAGTGCTTCTTCTTTGTCTTTATCTGCTATTGTTACAAAAATTGTTCCATAATTTGCAAGTTTCATTCCTGTAGATTGTAATGCTTTATATAATGCTCTTGTTAATTTTTTATCATATCCAATAGCTTCTCCTGTTGATTTCATTTCAGGAGAAAGTGTTGCATCTAATCCTGATAATTTTGAGAATGAGAATGCTGGTGCTTTTACATACCATTTTTCTTTTTCTTTTGGATATACTTGTGTTATTCCTTGTTCTTTTAAAGATTTTCCAAGCATAGCTAATGTTCCAATATCTGCTAAAGAGTAACCTGTTGATTTTGAAATAAATGGTACTGTTCTAGATGACCTTGGATTTACTTCTATTACATAAACATCTTCATTTTTATCTACAATAAATTGAATATTATATAATCCAACAATACCAATGCCTAATCCTAGTTTTACTGTATAATCTATAATTGTATCTTTTGCTTTTTGGCTAACACTAAATGTTGGATA
>CALXAE010000095.1 GCA_944386205.1 uncultured Clostridia bacterium | reverse complement strand
CTCCTATTATTATAAATTTTATATATGAAATTTAAATCTAAAACCACCGGGGAGAGATTTTATATTTAAATCATATTAACTAATAAATACATAATTGCTAAATAATTTTAATACAAAAATGGCTATTTGTCAATAATTTTAACAAAAAATTTCAAAAGTATTGAATAATTTAGTAATTAAATTTATAATTAATTCGTACAATTAAAAAGAAATACATCACAATATGGACATAACGAAACGATATAATCAATGAAATATAAATAAAATAATATAGGAAACAGGAGGGATTAGATGACGCAAACAGCAGAGAAGAAAGTCTCCAAAGGAAAAAAAGAAACTTTTATGCAGGGAGTTGTAACATTAATATTTTCGCAATTGCTTATAAAGGTACTTGGACTTGTATATAATTTATATTTAACAAATAGAGAAGGATTTGGAGACCAGGGAAATGGGATAATTTCAGCAAGTTATCAAATTTATGCAGTATTATTAACCATTTCTTCCACAGGTGTGCCAAATGCTATATCAAAATTAGTATCAGAAAGAGTGGCAGTAGGAGACCACAAAGGCGCTTATAGAATTTTCAAGATTGCCTTTGCAACTTTTGCAGTAATTGGTTTGGTTGGTAGTTTAATGCTCTTTTTTGGAGCTGGAATGATTGCAAATCAATGGTTACAAATACCGGATGCAGAGATGACAATGGTGGCACTATCACCAGCCGTATTTTTTGTAGCCATTTCATCTGTTATGAGAGGGTATTTTAACGGAAGACAAAATTTAAAAGTAACAGCAAGATCACAAACTTTAGAACAAATTTTTAAAACAACACTTACCATTATATTAGTAGAAATTGTTGCGATTATATCAAATACATCTACTGTATGGATGGCAGGAGGAGCAACATTAGCAACGACTTTAGCAACTTTTGTTGGATTTGGTTATTTATATTTATTCTATAAAACGAGAAGAAGAGAAATTGCAGCTGAAATAAGAGAAACAGTAAACTACAAATATGAAAGAGTTAGAAATATTGTAAAGAAGATTTTATTGGTTTCTATTCCAATTGCATTAACAGCAATTATGTCTTCACTAAATAAAAATATTGACTCTTTTACAGTTGTAAGAAGTCTAAAACAATTTATGAGTGAAGATATGGCAATATCACAATATGGAATATTAGGGGGGAAGGTTGATACATTAACCAGTTTACCATTATCTTTTAATGTGGCTTTTGCTACAGCATTGGTTCCAGCCATTTCAGCTGCAAAGGCAGTAAAAGACTACAAATCTATAAAACAGAAATCAACTTTTACATTATTGATGTCAATGTTAATTGGACTTCCATGTACAATTGGCATGTGTATATTTGCAGGACCAATACTAAATTTGCTATATCCAAATGCAAGTTCAGGAGAATTGGTATTACAAATTAGTTCATTTACCATCATTTTTACAATATTAGACCAAACCATTAATTCTATTTTGCAGGGATATGGAAAATTGAGAGTACCAGCAATGGCATTAGGATGCCGGTGTGATTGTGAAATTAATTTTAAATTTAATTTTGGTTCCAATACCTTCAATAGGTGTTAATGGAGCAGCAATTGCGTCAGTAGCATGTCATTTGGTAGCCTTCGGAATTTCAATTATGGCATTAAAGAAAACCATTAGAATAAAACTAGGCTTGAAACGATTTGTTATTAAACCAATATTAGCAACCGCAATTATGGCAATTTGTTCATATTTTGTATATTCTATACTTTTAGGAATAATTGCTGAAAAATTGGCTACAATAATAGCAATCGTATTTGCAATTGTTATTTACGGAGCAGCAATCATAGCTTTACGAGTATTTTCAAAACAAGAAATCAAAATGTTGCCAGCTGGAAATAAAATTTGCATGATACTAGAAAAGTTAAAAATATATTAATTTTTCAGAAAAAAAGAAGGATTTTATATATTTTTGGCGAATAAATTTATATAGTAGTACATTTATTGCCAAAACAAGCAATAAGGTACATAACATTATACTTTATAGGAGGTAATTTAAATGAACAAAGCTGAATTAATCGCAGCAGTAGCTGCAAAAACAGGAGACACAAAAAAAGCAGCTGAAGAATCAGTAAATGCATTCGTAGAAGTTGTAACAAATGCTTTAAAAGAAGGAGATAAAGTTCAATTAGTTGGATTTGGATCTTTTGAAGTAAGAAAAAGAGCAGCTAGAAAAGGTAGAAACCCACAAACTAAAGAAGAAATCAAAATACCTGCATCAAAAGCTCCAGTGTTCAAAGCTGGTAAAGCATTAAAAGATTTAGTAAACAAAAAATAATGAATAAATAAAGTATATAAATATATGAATCGATAATAATAAAAGCGACAAATAAGTATCTGAAATGTTAGATAATTGATTTGTCGCTTTTGCGTACTAAAATATATAATAGAAGCTATTTTTTATCAATCATAATATGCACATCGCGTAATTGGTCACGTCTTACATTACTTGGTGCGCCCATCATTAAATCTTGTGCTTTACTATTTAATGGGAAGGCAATAACCTCTCTAATCGTATCAGAATCGGTTAAAAGCATAAGCATTCTGTCAATTCCTGGTGCAATACCAGCATGTGGAGGAGCACCAAATTGAAAGGCTTTATATAAAGCACCAAATTTATTTTTTACTTCTTCCTCTGTATAACCAGCCATTGTAAAGGCTTTAAGCATAATATCAATATCATGGTTTCTAACAGCACCAGAAGAAAGTTCAATACCATTACATACAATATCATATTGATAAGCTAAAATATCTAAAGGATTTTCGTTTTCTAAGGCTTCTAAACCACCTTGTGGCATTGAAAATGGGTTATGACTGAAACCAATTTTTCCATGCTCATCGACCTCAAACATTGGAAAATCAACAATCCAACAAAATTTAAAGATATTGTTATCAATTAAACCAAGTCGTTTGCCAAGTTCATCTCTAATTTGTCCAGACAATGTTTCAACAACCCCTGGAACTTCAGCGATAAAGAATAGACAATCTCCTGGTTTTGAATTTGTTCTTTTACACATTTCAATTCTAGCGTCATCTGGTATAAATTTTGCAATAGGGCCTTGGAAGCTTCCATCATCCAAAATTCTAAGCCAAGCTAATCCCTTAGCTTTTAAATCTTTGATAGCATAATCTGTCATACCTTCAAAAAAGCTTCTTGGTTGGTCAGCAACATCATGTGTGGCAATAATTCTAACAATTTTACCTTGGAAAGCACGTAAATCCACATGGGCAAAAATATCTGTAACATCTACAATTTCCAAAGGATTTCTTAAATCTGGCTTATCTGTTCCATATTTTAGCATTGCCTCTTTATATGGAATTCTTGGGAAAGGATATCCTTCGATTTTTTTATCTGAAAAAGTTTTAAAAGTGTTATAGATCACTGGTTCTATTGTATTAAAGACATCTTCTTGTGTGGCAAAACTCATTTCCATGTCTAATTGATAAAACTCTCCAGGAG
Organism: uncultured Clostridia bacterium; assembly: GCA_944386205.1. Taxonomy (GTDB): domain Bacteria; phylum Bacillota; class Clostridia; order TANB77; family CAG-508; genus CAG-269. The sequence goes on along the minus strand of CALXAE010000095.1, from coordinate 1,121 downwards.
CTCTATCTGCTCTAGCATCTTCATCTCTAAAACATGGTGCAATTTGGAAATATTTATCAATACCAGAAACCATCAACAATTGTTTAAATTGTTGAGGAGCTTGTGGCAAAGCATAAAATTTTCCTGGGTGTAATCTGCTAGGAACTAAATAATCTCTAGCACCTTCAGGAGAAGAACTTGTAAGGATTGGTGTTTGTACTTCTAAAAATCCTTGTTCAATCATTTGTGATCTTAGAAATTGAATTACTTTTGCACGTAATAATAAATTATTTTTTAATCTATCATTTCTTAGATCAAGAAAACGATATTGTAATCTTAAATCTTCTCTAATCTCTTGAATTGTATTGATTTCAAAAGGAAGATTTTGTGTTCTTTTTCCTAAAATTTTAATATCCTCAATACGGATTTCTACCAAACCAGTTTTTAGTTTAGGGTTAATGGTTTCTTCATCACGTTTTTTTACAGTACCATAAACTGTTACAGTAGACTCAATTGGAATATGTGAAGCAAAATCAACATCTTCTGCTTTCCCAGAGGTTACAACTTGGGTAATTCCGTACATATCTCTAATATCTAAAAAAACTAACCCCCCTAAATCTCTGATGGTTTGTACCCATCCACTAATTCTCACTTTTTTTCCCACATCTTCTAATGTGATTTCATTACAGTTGTGTGTTCTGTACTCATTCATATTTCTTACCTCCTTTTTTAGGCGAAACATTTTATATTCTAAAAATTCTGGTAAATAAAAATGAAAATGTTAATGTTTCTTTTTCAAGAATTTTTAGAATACAAAAAAACGCCCTTTGCAAAAATGCAGGGACGAAATCAATCCGCGGTACCACCCAGCTTGAAAATTAAATGAATAGTAACAACATTTATAATTTATTGATTACTATATTTAATTTTCCACTTTATTAAAAATTGCTCCAATGTGTTTCGCAAATTTAGGTTGACCTTAAAGGGCTTTCAGCCGGTGACCCTTATTCTCTAAAAGTAACTTCTAAATGCTTTCATTGTACAAACGCAAATATGTTTTAAAATATTAAGTACTATTTTACACAGTTTATGTATTTTTGTCAAGAAATATACATGAAAAAATCCTAGAGTTAGAAACTCTA
>CALXAE010000094.1 GCA_944386205.1 uncultured Clostridia bacterium | reverse complement strand
CAGGAGAAAACAGAGCAGAAGATGCAGCAAAAGAAGCTATCCAAAGTCCATTACTAGAAACCTCAATCGAAGGTGCAAAAGGGGTTATTATCAATATTACAGGTGGAGAGGATTTAGGATTACATGAAGTAAACACAGCAGCAGAATTAGTTCAACGCAGTGTTGATCCAGAGGCTAATATCATCTTTGGTACTGTAACAGACCCTACAATGGAAGATGAAATCCAAATTACTGTTATTGCAACAGGATTTGAAAAAACAGAACCAATTTCAAGTATTGGGGTAGATAATATTGTATCTAAAACTTGGGAAAAGAAAATTAATTCTATTCCAGCAAGTTCAGAAGTAAATAATTCACAAAATGATTTAGATATCCCATCTTTCTTAAGAAAAAATAGAAATAAAAATATGTAAGAAAAGCGTGCGTTAGCGAAATCAAAGATTTCGACGCACAAATGTGAAGACTGCTTCGCAGTACTTCACGAATAGAAGAGGCTTAACCTTGTTGTATACGAAAAAATCTTAAATGTGGTCAAGATAAAAGCAGATTTTTTCTATACAATAAGAAAAGCGTGCGTTAGCGAAATCAAAGATTTCGACGCACAAATGTGAAGACTGCTTCGCAGTACTTCACGAATAGAAGAGGCTTAACCTTGTTGTATACGAAAAAATCTTAAATGTGGTCAAGATAAAAGCAGATTTTTTCTATACAATAAGAAAAGCGTGCGTTGGCGAAATCAAAGATTTCGACGCATAGAATATAGAAAAAAATCTATAATAAAGAGAAATAATCGAATTTTACCGATTATTTCTTTTTTTTTACAATAAGAAAGGACAGCTTTTTCAAAACTTAGGTAGTAAAATAGTTAGGCAGGTGATTGATAGATGACAATCTATGTAGATGTTGTGTTGATAGAAAATTTATTAATGAATTATATTATTCTGTTTGCAACAGGTGTAATTCTAAAAGTACCAATAAAACATATAAGACTAATTTTAGCAAGTTTATTAGGGGCAATCTACACGATTATTGCATATATTTCAGGTTTAAAAATATATTCTAACTTTTTCTTAAAACTACTCTTGTCCCTTGTTATCATATATATAGCATTTAACCCTAAGAGTATAAAGAAATTATTAAAATTCACTTTAATTTTTTATCTAACTTCTTTTGTATTTGGCGGAGCAGCATTTGCTTTAATCTATATAGTAAAACCGCAAGAAATCTTACAAAATAATGGACTAGTGCTAAATGCCAATTCATTAAAAGTAATTTTTATTTCAGCCATTGTTGCATTTGTCATTATTACAATTGGATTTAAAGTGGTAAAAAATAAGATTTCTGCAAAAGATATGTATTGTGATGTAAAAATAAAATTAAATAATAAAGAAATTGAAACAAAAGCTATGCTTGATACAGGAAACTTTTTAAAAGAACCAATTACCAACACACCTGTTATTGTTGTTGAACACACACTTTTGTATGACTGCATACCAAAAGAGATTTTAAATCATTTAGAAAGTATTTTAGGAGGTGATTTTAGTGAAATACCAGATAGTCTAAAAGAAGAATATATGCCCAAATTAAAAGTAATTCCATTTTCTTCTTTGGGAAAACAAAATGGAATGTTATTAGGAATAAAAGCAGAAAAAGTCATTATAAAATTTGAAGAAGAAGAAAAAGAAAATCAAAATGTTATTGTTGGCATTTATAACAAATCATTGACAAAAAGGGGAGAATATAGGGCTTTATTGGGAATTGAATTAATATGAATGTTCAGATTCGGGAAAAGGAGTTGATAGATTTTGAAAATTATTGATTTTGTAAAAAATAGTATACATACAATATGTGCAAAATACTTAAATGACAATGATGAAATAGAATATTTGCCGATATTTTACATAGCTGGTAGCCAAACTCTCCCACCACCATTACCACCAGAAGAAGAGGAAATATATATAAAAAAACTATCAGAAGAAAACAACCTAGAAGCTAGGCAAGTTTTAGTAGAAAGAAACTTAAGATTAGTGGTATATATAGCCAAGAAATTTGAAAATACAGGGATAGGAATTGAGGATTTAATATCAATAGGTACCATAGGACTTATGAAAGGGGTCAACACTTTTAATAATGAAAAGAAAATAAAACTAGCAACATATGCCTCAAGATGTATTGAAAATGAAATATTAATGCACTTAAGGAAAAGTAATAAAATCAAAGGAGAAATTTCCATAGATGAGCCATTAAATAAAGATGGGGATGGAAATGAATTGCTACTTTCAGATATTTTAGGAACAGAACCGGATATAACTTCGAGAAATTTGGAAGATGAAGTCGATAAAACTTTACTTCGTGCAGCTGTTCTAAAATTAAATGACAGAGAAAAACATATTATGGAAATGCGATTTGGTTTTAAAACGGGAAAAGAAAAGACACAAAAAGAAGTAGCAGATGAACTTCGGCATTTCACAAAGTTACATATCTAGGTTAGAAAAGAAAATTATTAATAAAATGAAAAAAGACATTGTGAGTAAAATTGGTTGACAATATGAATTTGTATAATGAAATTTTATTAGACGAATAGAAATCTCTTTTTAGGAAATACTTATATTAAGTAGTTTTTAAAAGGAGGTTTTCTTTTTGCTAAATAAAGTTGAAATCTGTGGAGTTAATACATCAAATTTACCATTATTAAGTAAAGAAGAAAAAGAAGAACTTTTTGCAAAAATAAAAGCAGGAGATGAAGAAGCAAGAAAGAAATTTATCAATGGGAATTTACGATTGGTATTAAGTGTTATACAACGATTTTACGGAAGAGGAGAAAACGCAGATGACTTATTCCAAGTAGGCTGTGTAGGGTTAATTAAAGCAATTGACAATTTTGACTTAAGTCAAAATGTCCAATTTAGTACTTATGCAGTACCAATGATTATGGGAGAAGTAAGAAGATACTTAAGAGATAACAACAGCATAAGAGTTAGTAGATCGATAAGAGATTTGGCATATAAAATCATACAATTTAAAGAACGATATAACAAAGAAAATGGAAAAGACCCAAGTATAGAAGAAATTGCAAAAGAATTAGAAGTTTCAAAAGAAGATATTGCATTTAGTTTAGATGCAATACAGTCTCCTGTATCATTACAAGAACCAGTATATAATGATGGTGCGGAAAACATCTACATTATGGATCAAGTAAAAGACAGCAAAAACACAGATGAATTATGGGCAGAAAAAATAACCATAAAAGGAGCAATGGAAAAATTAAATGAAAAAGAGAGAATGATAATTAATAAACGATTTTTTGATGGAAGAACACAAATGGAGGTGGCAGAAGAAATAGGCATATCACAAGCACAGGTGTCAAGACTAGAAAAAACAGCAATACAACATATCAAAAGATTATATAAATGAACGATAGGGACGTGTCAAATCGTTCAAAAATGAAACAAAAGGAACAGACTATTAAAGTAAAATGGTTTGTTTCCTTGTTTGGTATAGGAAACTATGTATAAAAATCTGATAGAAATTGGCAGTCTAGAATTGAATAAACGAAAAAAATATAAAAAAGGTTTTATAATTTTTAGTAATATGATAAAATTAAACAGAAATCCAAAATGAATAAAAAAATAGAAATGGATTTATGGATGAATAGATTTGATGGATGGTATAGTGAAATAGATAAAGATTCGCAAAAAGTTAAGGCGAAATTTGTAAGAATGAAATCTGATATTGTAAGAGCTATTAGTGAAAAACTAAACGAAAAAACTAATGATAGACAAGTTAATACACCAAATCAAAATACAAATGAAAGGTAGGTAATACAATTTGAAACAAGAATATATGGAGGCATTTACTGAAGTAAATGAAATTATTAAACTGATGCCAGAGGAATTAGTAAATCGAATTCCTAGTAAATTTCGTGAAATGATACAAGAGGAAAGAGACAGAAATTATGTACCTGATATTAAAGAACCATTAGAAAATTGTAAATTAAAAGAAGAAACAATTATAATCTTAGGGTTAATGTATAGAGATTTTCTATGTTCACCAGAAGAAAGAAAAAAGTTACAAGAAAAAGACGCAAAAGAATTGCAAGAAGTGAAAAAAGCTATAGAAGAAGAAGCAAGACAAAAATATAATCCAGAAGATTTATTTAAAAATAAAAAGAATGAAGAAAAAGTACCTTATAAAGAAGAAACAGAAGAAAAAAGTATGACAATAGTACAAGAAGAAAAATGGTATCAAAAGATATTTAATATTATAAAAAATATATTTAAAAGAAATTAAAAATTTTTTAGAAATGTTCAAAAATTTAATATAATTAATAAAAAGCAAGTATATAAAAATGAATAACTTGCTTTTTATTATGCCTAAAAAACGAACAAAAGAAAACAGATAACTTCCTAGAATAAATGAACGAAATCTGAATATGTATTGTAATAAAAGAAAATTTGAAGCGATTAGAATATAGCCACAAAGTGAAAGGAGTAATTATTAATGCAAGAAAAAGGTCTAGATTTCAAACATAAGGAAGTTATCAACATTAATGATGGAAGAAGATTAGGATATGTGCAAGATGTATGTGCTGATTTAGAAACAGGAAATATTACACATATTATTGTTCCAGGTTCGGGAAATAAATTGATGAACATTTTTAAGACAGATAATGAAATTTCTATTCCTTGGAAAAATGTAAAATGTATAGGGGAAGATTTGATTTTGGTGGAATTATAAGGACAGCTAGG
>CALXAE010000093.1 GCA_944386205.1 uncultured Clostridia bacterium | reverse complement strand
TTAAATGTGCAAATGGAAGAATAGTACAAATTTTTATATTATCAAGTGGAAAAGTCGCGGTGCGCCAGCGATTTTACGCTTGATAATGTTAGAATTTGTATATTCTGTAATGTTAGCCATTTAATCGCAAAAAATATTTAATATAACTTGAGCTAGTTAATTTATTAATTATTATAAAATATAGTATCATGCAATTTTTCTAGCATTTTATCAGTGATAAAAGTCTTAAATGTAATTGAAATTTTGCTCTCTGAAACATTAAATTCTAATATCTCAAGCTTATTTTCTTTAATAAAATTAAGTATGTTTATAACTGTTTCTATATCTCTTGCAATACCATTTCCAATGATAGATATTCTAGAAATATCTTTTTTTATAACACTTTTTATTTCGTTCTTTTCTATTTTTTCATCTGATGATATGACTGTACCATAATTATCATTAAAAGTTGATTTTGTAATAATTGGTATTTTATATTTCTCCCCTATCTCAATGCATCGATTATGCAAAACTTTTGCCCCTTCATTTGACAATTCCAGCATTTCATCATACGAAATTTTAGTCAATTTTTTCGTGTTTTTTACTTTTTTAGGATCTGCTGAATAAATTCCATCAACATCTGAAAAAATATAACAATTTTTTGCTTTTAAAGCTGCTGCAACAGCAACGGCCGTTGTATCAGAGCCACCCCTACCGAATGTCGTAATATCTAAGTTTTCGTTAATTCCTTGAAAACCGGTGATGATTACAATTTTATTGTTTTTTAATTCTGTATAAATTCTTTCTGTATTAATATTTTCAATCAATGCATCTTGATTTGTATTATTTGTATAAATACCTGCTTGCCATCCAGTTAGTGAAACAGAAGGAAAATCTAAGCTATTTAATAAAATGCTTAGTTTTGCAGCTGACATTTGTTCTCCACAACTTACTAAGGCATCTAATTCTCTTTTGTTAACTTCATCTGTTAATTCATAGGCTTCATGAATGAGTTTATCTGTTGTTTTTCCCTGTGCTGATAATATAACAACGACATTTTTAGTATTTGCTTTAAAATCAATTATTTTGTTAGCAACAATCTTTAAGTTTTCATTATTTGAAACAGAACTCCCCCCAAATTTTAATACGATGATATCTTCCATTTAGCACATTCCTTTCTTTTTGCACATTAAATATTAAAAGTAATGAGCTAAAATTATTTAATTTCAACCCATTACTATTATATTCAAATATATCGGAATATGTTATTTCTTAGAATATTTCAAATAGCTTTCCATAAAATCATCTATTTTGCCATCCATAACGGCTTCCACATTACCAACTTCATAATTGGTTCGATGGTCTTTTACCATTGTATATGGGCAAAATACATATGATCGTATTTGACTTCCCCAAGCAATATCTCTTTGTTCGCCTTTTAAGTCTTCTATTTTTTCTTTATGCTCTTTTTCTTTTAAATCGAATAATTTTGATTTTAACATTTTCATTGCCGTTTCTCTATTTTGAATCTGAGAACGTTCTGATTGACAACTAACTACTATATTTGTAGGGATATGTGTAATTCTAACAGCAGATGATGTTTTATTAATATGCTGACCTCCTGCTCCAGAAGCTCGATAAGTATCGATTCTTAAATCATCTGGATTGATTTCTATTTCAATATCATCTGTAATTTCTGGTAATACTTCTACAGAAGCAAAAGATGTGTGTCTTCTTCCTCCGCTGTCAAATGGGGAAATTCTGACTAATCTGTGTACCCCCATCTCCCCTTTCATATATCCATATGCATTTTCTCCAATAATTTCAAAGGTTACACTTTTTATACCTGCTTCTTCTCCCTCTAGATAATCTAGTTCTGTTACTGTGTACTCATTTTTGTCTGCCCATCTAGTATACATTCTATATAACATTTCTGCCCAGTCTTGTGATTCTGTACCACCTGCGCCTGGGTGAATAGTTACTATGGCATTATTGCTGTCATATTTTCCAGATAATAAAGTTGCTACTTCAAATTTTTCTACATCAGTTTCTGTTTTTTTGGTATTTTTTATAATTTCTTTTGCCATTTCTTCATCTGGTTCCATATTCACTAATTCTGTTAATTCTTTAAGATTCTGGATTTCACTTTCTATTGTTTTATATTCATTTACTTTATTTTTTACACTTTTTATTTTGGCTAATACTTTATTGGATTGTTTGGTATCTTGCCAAAAATCTTCTTTTAGTGTTTGAGTTTCTAAATTCTTTAATTCTGTTTCTAGTTTAGAGATGTCAAAGAGATTCACCCAAATCTTGTAATTTTTCTTCTAAAACTTTTAGAAGTCTTGCATTTTCTTCTAGTTCTAGCATTTTCTCACTCTCCTTTTAGAAAAAATTTAGGGGGCACATACGCCCCCTTGGGGCAAGTATGTTCCCCATTAAAGGTAAAGTTAACGGTTACGGTTACTGAATTTCTTCCGCCAGTTCTCGATGACCTTCAGAATAGTCATTATCCCTGTCAATGCCAAGATAATTGTTACTAATAGCAATGGCCATGAAGTCAAAGAGATAATTGTTCGATTAGCATCAACAACTTGTAGTGTTTCTAGAGATTTTTCTACATTCTGGAAGAAGTCCTGGAAAAATGTATGATTTTCTCTCACATATCTTTCAATTTTTGTAAAATGCTTTAAACACAGGTGCTATGCGTTCTTCCCGCAACAATTCTTATACTTTTTACCTGAACCACATGGGCATGGATCATTTCTTCCAACTTTTGGTCCTTCATTCTTGATAGTTCTATCAACATCTGTACCAATTTTTGCTCCACCATCAACACTATGGATAGCTTCTAATGCTGCTCCTGTGATTTTAACAGTTTCTTGTCTTTTTGCTTCTCCTTGCTGACGAATATTCATTAAAATTTTTGTTACATCAACTTTAATGTCTGAAATCATTTCATCAAACATATCCATACCTTCAATTCTGTATTTTACAACAGGGTCTTGTTGACCATAAGCACGAAGACCAATACCATTTTTTAATTCATCCATGCTATCAATATGATTCATCCATTTTTCATCAACAACCTTAAGCATAACAATTCTTTCAAGTTCTCTCATTTGTTCAGAACCAATAGCTACTTCTTTTTCTGTATATTTTGCATTTGCTTGTTTGATTAGTTCTTCTGTAATCTCTTCAGGTTCTGAAACATGGTCTTTAATGAATTCTACCATATCAATTCCATACGTATTTAGAAGATCTTGATTTAAAGCTTCTATATTTACTTCATTCTTTTCTGGATCTATATACATATTAACAGTAGCTTCTGCTACAGAATGTATCATATCCATGATGTTATCATGAATATTCTCGCCATCTAGTACTTCTCTTCTTTGTCCATAGATAATTTCTCTTTGTGCATTCATAACATCATCATATTTTAAGACATTTTTACGAAGGGTAAAGTTTTTACCTTCCACTTTCTTTTGTGCATTTTCAACTGCTTTTGATATGATTTTAGAATCAATTGGCATGTTTTCATCTGCGCCTAAGGAATTATATACTTTTGTAATGGCATCTCCTCCGAAGATTTTCATTAAATCATCATCTAAGGCAATATAGAATTTAGATTCTCCGACATCTCCTTGACGTCCTGAACGACCTCTTAACTGGTTATCAATTCTTCTTGATTCATGTCTTTCTGTTCCGATAATTTTTAATCCACCAGCTTCAATTACCTTTTCTTTTTCTTGTTTAATTTGTTCATCATATTTATCTACCAATTCTTTAAATTGTTTTCTAACATTTAAAATATCTTCATTGTCTGTTTCATAATAGGTGTTTGCTTCTTCAATAAGTTCATGTGCAATTTTCTTTCTTCTCATTTCTTCTTTTGCCAAGAATTCACTGTTTCCACCTAAAATAATATCAGTACCACGTCCTGCCATGTTCGTTGCAATGGTTACTGCTCCAAATTTACCAGCTTGTGCAACAATTTCTGCTTCTTTTTCATGATATTTCGCATTTAATACCTCATGCTTAATACCTTCTTGTTTTAGTAATTTGCTTAATTTTTCAGATTTTTCGATTGATACAGTACCTACTAGAACTGGTTGACCTTTTTCATGACTTTCTTTAATGCTTTTTACAATTGCTCTAAATTTTGCATTTTCGTTTTTGTAAATAACATCATTTTCATCTTTACGAATCATTGGTTTATTTGTAGGAATTTCTACAACGTCTAAGTTATAAATTTCCTCAAACTCTGCTTCTTCTGTCATGGCAGTACCTGTCATACCAGATAATTTGTCATACATTCTAAAGTAATTTTGGAATGTAATGGTTGCTAATGTTTTTGATTCATCTGCAATTTTTACATGTTCTTTTGCCTCGATTGCTTGATGCAAACCATTGCTATATCTTCTTCCATACAAGATACGACCTGTAAATTCATCAACAATTAGTACTTCCCCATCTTTTACGATATAGTCAATATCTTTTTTCTTAACACCATGTGCTAATAGGGCTTGGTTAACATGGTGTACCAATGTTGAGTTTTCCAAATCATTAAAGTTTTCTAGTCCAAATGTTTCTTCTGCTTTTTTAATACCTTTTTGTGTAAGTGATGCAGATTTTGCCTTTAAGTCTACAATATAGTCATATTTTTCATTATCTTCAGCTTGTTCATAATCTTTTACATCTTCTTCTACGATAACTTTTGGTGTTAATCTTCTAACAAAATTATCTGCCTTTTTATATAAATCAGATGATTGATTTGCTCTACCTGAAATAATAAGTGGTGTTCTAGCTTCATCAATTAAAATACT
>CALXAE010000092.1 GCA_944386205.1 uncultured Clostridia bacterium | reverse complement strand
CGAAAAAAAATTAGTTTAAATTCACTCGCTTAAAGTCGCCCTTTTTTCTTGTTTATATTTTCATTTTACACAAAAATTAAAGAAAAAGCAACTCTTTTATCTAAATAAAATCCTTTTAAATAGCATTTTATCGGTAACTATAAATTACTTTTTCTAAATAAAATTTACTTTTTTAATTCACCAAGAAAAAGCAGGGGGGATCCTCTGCTTTCTATATTATTAATCTTCCCAAATATTTGTAACTTTTACTAAAGTATCTATATTGCTTTCTGCTTTATTTATTATTTCAAATTCTACTACTATGTTTTTGTCTGTATCTATATAGTAAGAACAAGATGTTTGTTCCATGCAATCGCTTTCTGTATCAAATAAGCTTGTTGTACTTTCTGTTATTCTTTGTGCTTCGTTATCCATTTCTACTAATGTTATTTCTTTATTTAATAATTCTTCTTTCAATTCTTTTAACATTTCTTCCATTTTAAATCAAATCCTTTCTCTCTTAACTTAAATATATTATACACTACTCGTACGAGTAAGTCAATACTTTTTTTAATTTTTTTTCAAATATTTTTTTGCATTTTCTGAAATCCAACCAGCAATAGATTTTCCTTCTTTTTTTAGCTTTTCTTTTAATTCGTCTCCAAGATCTTTATCAATATCTCCAAGTATTCTAGTGTATTTAGTTTTAGCCCATTCTTTTTCTTTTTTTATATCTCTAGACATTAAATCACCTCTCTTGATTTTCTATATTATATATTGTATAATGTTTTGTATCCAGAGAGGAATTATCCTCTCTGTAGCTAATCTCTTAAAAGAGTATTAGCAATTTGTATTGGAGAGCGTTTTGCTAAGTACTTATCTATTAGTTTGTCTGCTAACTTAGTATTTAGTAACGCTCTTATTATTTTAATCTTCATGCTATCTACCTCCTTTCTGATTATAAGTATACACTACTCGTACGAGTATGTCAAGTACTTTTTCAAAAAAAGTTCAAAATTTTTCAAAATCCCGTAAGACATACTAAAATCAAGGAATATAACATGTTGTCTAAGAAAAATAAAAGCCTTAAAATCGATTCTCATACGTCCGTTTTTTGGCTATATATCAATAAAAATTGAGGTTTTAGTTTTTTTACACTATAAAAAGATATAAGAAAATTTAAATAGATACTACTTTTTGAGATAGTTATTTTTAGGTATAACAATTTGTTCGATTTTTTTAACAATTTTTATAAAAAGTGTTGTAAAAATAAAAAAGTAATGATATTAATTAATAAATAATTAATTGTAGTATATGATATATATCAGTAGACATAACTTTACAAATAGAATAAAATATAATATAATTTAATAGAAAAATAATAAGGATCTAAAGTAATAAAAAAGGAGGGGATAAATGTGTTTAGTGCTAATGATATAGCGTTATGGTTTGTATTAAAAAATAATGCAGAAATTAAAGAAAATGAAACTGAAAACGATGAATACGAGGTGTATGAAGGAATAACTCATTTGAAACTACAAAAATTAATATATTATGCGCAAGGTGTATATCTAGCAATAACTGGAAAAAAATTATTCTTTAACGATATAGAGGCATGGACTCATGGCCCTGTAGTTCCTGAAGTATATGATAAATACAAAGTGTATGGAAAGAACAATATAAAAAGCACTACTTTAACAAAAGAGCAAGAAAAAGCTATAACGGACATAGAAATAGATAGAGAAACATCAGAAATTTTAAATATGGTATATGATAATTTTGCTATTTATACAGCTTGGCAATTAAGACAAATGTCACATGTAAAAGATGGTCCTTGGGATAAAGCGGTTAAAAATGGAAACGCAATAATCAACACAGAAGATATAAAAGAGTATTTTTCTAGAGAGATTGTTTCTGATGTCTAAACAAATTCGAAGTAAGAATCGAAAAATAAATAAAGTTTGCACTAATTGTTTTCAACCTGTATTTATTAAATTTAATTTTTCTTTTATCACATACGAAGATAATTTAACAGATAGAGAAAAAGCACAATTATATGATAGAATTAGAGAAATTTCAAGCGTACCATATTTAATAGTTAGTACATGGGATAAAACAAAAGGTTTTGAAATGGAGAAATTAAATATAACTAAGCAAATACATCCGGACTTTTTTGATGGAAATAGAACCTTTGACGGTAAATATACTATTTTTAGATTATATAAAAACAATTATCCTACACCAGGCAGAATAATTGGAAAGATGATTAATAAGATTTTTTACGTCTTCTTTATAGATGTAAAAGGTAATCTATATAAACATTAAAAGACTAGACTGAGCTAGTCTTTTTACATCTAAAATATATTGTTGAAGAGTATTTAGCTAAAAAGGAGCAAAAACATGAATAATTTTAGAACATTACTAAACAAAATAGAAGATATAGTAGCAAATACTACTAAAGAAGATATACAAAAAGTAATAGATAACATAGAGAGATATGATAGATCTAAAGAGAAACGAGAAGAGCTAGTATTAAACTAGTTCTTTTTAATTTATTAGTAAAGTTTCTCATAAGAAACCAAATGTATGTTATGAAGAAAAGATAGCATACTAACAAAGGTGATAATATGAGAATAGAAATACTGGTAAGACAGATTAGAGAAGAAAAAGGCATAAGTATAACACAACTGGCTAAACTAACAGGAATGTCTAAAGGTCATCTAAGCAGAATAGAAAGAGGAGAGACAGAGCCTACAATATTAACACTTGCTAGAATATCTTTAGCATTAAATGTAAATATCGAAAAATTATATAAAATAATAAATTAATTATATAAAATTACAATAATAAATTTTCATATAAGAAAATGCTACTTTCATCAAAGGTTTCTCAAAAGAAACCGATTTGGCAATATTTTCCATATAGAAGCTTCTAAAAATATAATATACGAGGGAGATATGATATGGAAAATAAAATTGAAATAATATCTAAAGAAGATTATAAAAAATATTTTAATAGTAAAAAAATAATATTGAAAAATGAGTATAAAAAATATGAACAGATAAAAACCAAGTTGTTAAAAAGTTGTTAAATAAAAAGATAAAGAGTATCAAGAAATCTTGAAAACCCTTGATACTCTAGCTTTTCTGGTCGAGGTGACTTGTCAAACACATTGTCAACCCCTTATTTGTTGCACGTTCTGTACGCTATTTCAATTCTAGAATATAATTCTAGAAAATATTAACTTTTAGGTATCATTAATCCTTCTACGTCATTCCTTAGTATTTTCTAAGGATTTAACGAATTTTCTTCTTTTATATATTCGTTAATAGAATCACCCATAAGCATTTTAACACTATCTGTATATTTTTTCAACTCTTTTTGTTGAGTTTCTATTGGAAGATCTGTATATGTGTCTATAGTCATTCTAATATCAGAATGTCCCATTGTTGCTTCCATAACTTTATAATCAATTCCAGCAGAATAACTATTTGTTGAATATGAGTGTCTTAGCTTATGATTATGAGCATTATCTTCAATTCCTATAAACTGGCATATTCTTTTTAAACAACTATTTAAAGCACTATCTGTTAAAACATTACCTTTATTATTACAAAATAATAAATCATCTTGATTTGGTTTCATATTTTTTATTGCATGTTCTAAAACTGGTTGAGTTAATTCTGTAAGTACAATATCACGTTCTCCACTAGGTGTTTTAGTCCTATCTCCTAATATTGTATGTCCTTGTTTGTCTAAAGTAGTAGTTCTTTTAACATGTAGTATCCCTTTTTCTAAATCCACATCTTGTTTTTTTAAAGCTAAAACTTCTCCAATACGTAATCCACAATGAATTGCTATTAAATATTCATCTCTATGTGAATATTTAAATTCTGTACTATAAAGATATTTAAGTAATTTTTTAAAGTCTTCTTTGTTAAATGCCTTTACTTTTTCTCCTTTTACAATACTTTGTGGCATTTTTATTCCATAGTATCCAGAAAAATAATCTTCACTAATATATTTTCTTTCTTTTGCAATTCCAAAAGCTTGTTTTAATAATTGATAATCTTTTTTAAGTGTATTTTGAGCATATCCTTTTTCTCTCTCATAAGTTAGGAAATCTTCAACATCTTTTCTTCTTACTTTATCAATTGTTTCATTAAACCAAGGACCTGAATTTCTTTTAACACGATTTAAAATCTCTGTATAAGTTCTGTATGTGTTATCATTATTAGTTCCATCATTGTTTTTTCGTTTCATATATTCAAGTGTTATTCCTTCAATTGTCATTGGAGATATTTTATCTTTATTCGGCTTAGACTTTAATCCTCCTGGATTATCTTTCTTGAATTGTTCAGATTTATATATTGCTTCATTTTGAGTTGCACCTGTAAATTTTTTTCTAATCTTTTCTCCTGTTTCTTCGTCAACTCCTACTACAATTGTGACACTATATTGTTCAGTTATATAAAATTTATCACAATGTTCTTTGTCTGAACAACTATGGCACTCTGGACATTTATTCATTAATTTAAGATTTCTTCTATGATTGCAAAAATCTTTATTTAAGCATTTACTACATTTAGGACACATAGGTCTATCATTTTTGATACGTGGCTTTTTTACCAAATATGGTGCTTTTTCATTATAATTTTTCTTTTTCTTAGTCATTAAGCATTCTCCTTTTTCATGAAATTTCGAAGAATACCTTGTCAAATCAAGTTTTTTAGATTATAATAGATTTAGCAAGGTATTCTTGCTAATACATATAAGTCTTAAGCTTATTGCTTAAGCAAAAGTAAATATAGAGGATTTAAAGGGCAAATTTAAATCTTCTTTTCTTTTTTAAATTTTTTCATTATTTAAATATTTTCTTAAATTATCTTCACTTATTAATAATTTTCTCCCAACATATCTTGCTCCAGAATTTTTCATTTTCATTATAGCATAAGCAGTTTCTTTTGTAACG
>CALXAE010000091.1 GCA_944386205.1 uncultured Clostridia bacterium | reverse complement strand
CCAACTATTTTCTTATCTGATTTCCTTATAGTTAAATATACTGTTGCCGGAATTCTATCTTTATCTATTGTATCAATGGATAAATCATTTTTTACTTTTTCTAACCATTTATCAAAATCCTTAATTCTATCAAGTCCGCCATCTCCAGCAATTTCGTTTTCTCCATTGTTCAAAAATTCTTGTAAATATTCTTCAACTTCTTTTTTATATTCTTTTGTTGGAAATACCAATTCTAATTCTCCATAAGCTTTATTTTTTTGATTATTATACTTCATAAAAATTCATCCCCCTTTAAAAGCAAAAAGCCCTGCAAAAAAATCTTTTAAGACTCCTTTGCAAGACTTTATATATCTCACTTTATAAGTGTAAGTAGTTATCTATATTTTTTACTACCCTTTACAGCTCAAGCTATATTGCTCTATGTAAACTCTTAAATATGTTTCTTATTTTAGCATATTTAGTAATTTTTGTCAAATCTGATAAAAAGTCAGATTCATTTTACTTTTTATGCATATGACTATATTTTAATTTTGTTGCCATCCCTCCTCTTATGTGTCTTTCTGCTTTATTTTCATCTAAAATTTTTCTTACTTCATGTGCTAAACTTGGATTTATTTTTTTTAATCTTTCTGATACATCTTTATGTACTGTGCTTTTACTTATTCCAAATTTTTTTGCTGCACCTCTGACGGTATCTTTTGAGTCTATAATATAGTGTGCAAGTTCTGTTGCACGTTCTTCTATTGATACACCTTTCATCTATTCTAACTCCTTTTACTTAGAATACTTTTGTTTAATTGTATTCTTATATTTTTTGAGTTAGAACTTGCTTTATCTTATTCTATTTTGTTTTTATTTATTTCAAATTTTAGAATTCAATTCTTGTATTTCTTTTGCCAATCTTCCCATTTCTTCAACCAAAGATAGCATTGTTTGGTTCATCCTTGTCAAATCATATTTATTTACATTTATTTTTTCGTCTTCATCTGTTTTTTCTTCTATTTCCTTGAAAACAGCTAATTCATATTTTCTTTCGTATGATTTATACAAATTTGATAAATAATACAAATCTTCTAAAAATTCTTCATCTTTAAATTCTTTCAATTGTATTTGTTTCTTAATAATAAATGCATCTTTAGGATTGTCATTATATATAAAACCATTTTTTAAATCTGATTCTATTAACATATATTTGTGCATAAATTCTTTTGCTTCCACTAAGACTTGTGATTGTTTTTTTCCTGAACGTCCAAAACCTATCCATATATCCACCATTTGCTCTTCTGCATTAAAGCTTATACCAATATATCTTCCCTTTGTTCCCTTTTTATTCTCTATTGAATATATTTGAATCCATGGCACTTCTTTTCTGTTATATGCCGGACCTAATTTAACTTTGACATATAAGTCTTCAATTTTTATTCTTTCTTGCAATTGTGTATCAATTATACTTTCTATTTCTTCATTTTCTAATCTTTTTTGGTTCCCTCTTTTGGTTGTTACTGTTTTTAGTTCATATTTGTAACCATTCATTAAATATTGAAATATCTCTTTTATACTTTTAAATTCCATCTTCATCCCTTCTTCTATATTTTTATATTATAGGAGAAGAGCCTATTTTCTAAATTTTAGAATTTGCTCTCTCCTTTTTTGTTTTAGTCTTCTTTTTTCTCTTTATCTTTTTTTGAAATATCCAAAATAATTTCAAGTCTTATTCGTATATCACCCAATATTTTTTTGATATTCATGACAATATCCTCCTTTGTTAAAAATATAGAATTTTAAAGTCCTCCTTTCTGAAATATTAATCATAAATACCTTTACATTCTTGGTGTTTTTTTGTATAATAGTGTTAATCTAAATGCATTTGGTCGTGTATTTATGATTTGAAATAGTAGATTAGTCAAGTTGCAAAACTTGGCTAATTTTTAATTATAGAAATACACAATAGTATTTTCTTTTTTTATCTTACTACAATATGTTTAACGTGTCAAGTACATTTTTAAATTTAGTGCTTTTAGTATATTTTATTGCTTTTTATAGTTATTTTATGTGATTTTATATAGTTTTTACATCTTATTGTATATACGTTATAAAAAGTATCTTGTTATATATAAAAAAGACAGCTAGTTCTCTAACTGTCTTCTTCTAATAACCAATCTATTACATTTTTATGAATAATTCCGTCTTGTGAAAAATCAAATTTATCCATTGTTAAAACATATTTCGGATAATTATCTTCTATTCCTTTATATGCTCCAAATTCCCTATCTATGACTTTATCATCTGCCAATATATATGCAACTTGAATATATATTTTTTCTTTAAATCTTGTAGCTATAAAATCTATTTCTGCTTTTTCCAAATTACCTACTTTTACATCATACCCACGTGATACTAATTCATTATACACAATATTTTCTAGATATGCCCCTAATTGCGGTCTCTTTCCAATATTCATTACTTGACCTATACCTAAATCTGTTAAATAATATTTATATTTACCCGTTAAAATTCTTTTTCCTCTAACATCATATCTATCAACCTTATTAATCATCATAGCTTTTGTCATATATTCTAGATAATTATATAATGTTGCCTTTGAAACTTCTCTATTATCATTATTAACAAAATAATTTGATAAGCTTTCTGCTGAAAAATTTTGAGATGGTGTAGTAACGATATATTCTACTATTCTATTAAATAAATCTAAATCTTTTATATTAAATCTTTCTATAATATCTTTAACAATAATAGAATTATAAATATCTAATAAATACGTTTTAATTTGCATTTCATCTGTTAGTATAAATCTTTGTGGTAAACCTCCCCATGTAATATAATCATTAAACACTTCCTCTAGATCTTTTTTATCAGTTATGTTTTTTAACTGACATACTTCCTTAAAGGTAAATGGATATATTTTAAAGCTTACATATCTACCTGCCAGATGTGTAGCAAGTTCCCCAGATAGCAAATCACTATTAGATCCTGTTATAAAAATTGATACATTTTTTGATGCTTTAAAAGAGTTGATTGCCTTTTCCCAATTTTTAACATTTTGAATTTCATCAAAAAACAAATAATACTTTTCTTTATTTACCATCTTTTCTGTAATAAATTCATGTAAATCTGTGTCTGTTTTTATGAAAGCATAATCTTCATATTCAAAATTTATATATATAATTTGGGATTCTTGTATTCCTTTTTCCTTTAATTCATCAATTATCTGCATTAATATAACAGATTTTCCACATCTTCTAATCCCCATTATAACCTTTATTAAATCTTGATCATAAAATGGTCTTATCTTTGATAAATATTTTTCACGAATAATCATAACTATCCCTCTTTTCTTATTTCATTATACAACTACTTTAGTTTTATGTCAATATTTTTGTACAGCATACTGAACAAAATTCTGTTTTTTACCCTTTTTGTTCATTTGCTATATGTTTGATTATTTTAATTCTATTTTGTACATTTTTTCTAAAAATATCTAAATTTTTTATTCATTTCTTATTAATAACATTAAAACAATAGCAGGCTTTTTTAAACATTTTATCTGTTTATAACATTTTAAAGCCCACGTCATTCCGTTGTATAACTTATCTGTAGCTCACTTTGTTTCGCACAGCTAAGAAATGTTCGTACGCCAAATTTTACGCTAGTCAAAATTTGTGTGCAATCCCTAGAGCGAAGCAACGTTCTTAATACATCTATACTATAGAACCAGTTTTATTTGAACAAGTCCCAACGAAGTCAAATCTACTACATCAATAATCATATTTACTAGCTCCTCTATTATTTTTTATTATTTAATCATATCTCTAATAACTTCTCCTGCTATCAATAAACCTGCAACAGAAGGTACATAAGAAATGCTTGCTGGCACTCTACTTTGTTCTTCATGCTTTATTGGTTCTTCTTTAGAATATAACACTTTTAAATCCTGTATTCCTCTTTTTTTCAATTCTTTTCTCATAACTTTTGCCAATGGACATACAGAAGTTTTATAAATATCCGTTATTTCAAATTTGCTTGGGTCTAGTTTATTTCCAGTCCCCATGCAAGAAATGATAGGAACTTTCTGTTCTTTTGCTTTTTGTATTAGTTTTAGTTTTGTCGTAACAGTATCTACTGCATCTATCACATAACTTATGGTATTATCTATTAAACTTTCTTCCCCATCTTCTAAGTCTTGTGGCAAATAGGTTTCTACTTTTGCATTAGGATTAATAGACATTATTCTTTCTTTCATGCAATCTACTTTTAGTCTGCCAATATTAGGTACTGTGGCATGAATTTGTCGATTCAAATTGCTAGGAGAAATTACGTCATTATCTACAAGAATAAATTTTTCTATTCCTGCTCTTGAAAGACCTTCTACGACAAAAGAGCCAACACCTCCGATTCCATATACAAGGATTTTGGCTTTGGCTAATTTTTCTATATTTTCTTTACCTATTAATAATTCTGTTCTTGAATTCCATTTTTCTTTCATTTTTTATTTCTTTCTCTTTCTTAATTTATACATATTGGTATTGTTTTTTCATTTCTAAGCAACTTTTTCAGTATAATTAATGACTGTAATTTCTGTAATTGCATTTCTTACCGAATTTACTAATCTTTCTAATTGTTTTGCAACTTCATTACTATATGATACTTCACCACATTGTTTGCATACCTGAGATGGCACATTTTTAATAATAATAATAATACAATTATCTAATTCAACCATAAATGTTGTATTTTTATTTTCTAAATCTCCTTTACACATAAAACAACTCATATTATTTAATCTCCTAATATATATTACCACATTTTTAATAAAAGTTCCATATTTATGGAATTTTTTAGTAAAAAAATGTTAATTGCAAAAAATAGCGGATTATTATATAATAATTGCAATAAATAATTACAAAAACGTAAATTTGAGAAGGGATATATATGTTAAGAATTCATAATATTAAAATACGAAAAAATCTTTC
>CALXAE010000090.1 GCA_944386205.1 uncultured Clostridia bacterium | reverse complement strand
TACAAAGGAGGAAAAATAAATGGCAGATATCAGAGAAGAAAATAATGTATTTGGTGGAGTACAATTTGAAAATGGAAGTGGCAATACTAATTTTGAAGGCGAAAACAATAATGTAAATAATGGCCAACAATTAGCTGGAAACAAAAAAACATCACTTGTAAAACAAGGATTTTGGTCAAAATTCAAAGCATTTTGGTTCCAAGAAATTGATTGGAATAAAGAAATAAAAGTAGAATTAACTCCATATCAACAAAAAGTAGAAGATGAAATAAATGAATTTCTACATCAAGATGTTACATGGGAAAAAGTACATGATTTCTTATTCCAAGAAATTAGCTTTGGAAAAAAGAAAGCAAATGTATAATGTCCAATTGGGGACGTTTCTTTTTGAGACATTTTTATGTCGACAGAAAAAAATTAAAGTAATTTTTAATAAGATTTACATAAGAAATGAAATTTATTTTTTAAAAGTATAGCAAAGTAAAGGAAAATGTGCTATACTTTTTTTGTTATTAGGGGCAAAAGAATATAAAACGAATAAACATTTTCGTTAAATTAAAAATGTAAGGAGAGATGACAATTGCCCCGTGTAGCAAGAAAATTTAGTATAACAAAAGTATATCATATCATTTTACGAGGAAATGATAGACAAGATATTTTTTTTGAAGAACAAGATTATAGGAAATTTTTAAAAATAGTAAGCATTACAAAGGAAAAATATCAATATGAATTGTATACATATTGTTTGATGACAAATCATGTGCATTTAGTTATTTATGATAAAAATAATCAACTTTCAAAAATTATGCAAAGTATTGAAATATCATATTCAAGCTACTTTGCAAAAAAATATAGTAAAAATGGACATTTATTTCAAAATAGATTTTTAAGTAAAAATGTTGAAAGCCAAGAATATTTATACAGATTATGCAGATATATCCATCAAAATCCTTTAAAAGCAGGAATTTCTAGTATAGAAGATTATAAATGGAGTAGTTATAAAGAGTTTATAAATAGTGAAAAAATAATAAGTTCAGAATTAATTTTATCGATGTTTGGTCAAACAAAGCCTGAAGCGACAGAAAATTTTATTTTATTTCATCAGCATATGGCAAATGAAATTAATGAGGAAATAGAATATGAAGGAATATCAAAATTAACAGATGAACAGGTAAAAGAGAAGATTCAAAAGCTATTAGAATTAAGAGAAATATCAGATATTCATGAGTATGACAGAGAAACACGAAATAAAAAAATATGCTTATTAAAAGAAATACAAGGAACATCAAAAATCCAATTAGCACGAGTTTTAGGAATGAATAAAAAAATGCTAGAAAGAATTATGAATAGCTAAAAAGTTAGATATTCAAAAAACAAGAATCAAGATGAAAAAATAAATTAGGGTTACATAAAAATGTCTCAAAAAGAAACGTCCCTAATTGGACAAAAATCAGTAGAAAAGAAAGGAGTAGAGGGGAAGGTTACATAAAAATGTCTCAAAAAGAAACGTCCCCAATTGGACATGGCAAAGAGTAAAACAATTTTTGTATGTAGTGAATGTGGAAATGAATCTAGTAAATGGTTAGGAAAATGCCCAGCTTGCAATAGTTGGAACACCTTTTATGAGCAAAAGGTAGTGGAAACGAAAGCTGGCAGTCATAAAGATTTAGCGAAAAGTGAAAACAAACCACAAAAATTAAATTCATATGAAGCAAAAGAAACTTTAAGAACTTCTACAGGCTTTGGAGAATTAGATAGAGTTTTAGGCGGTGGACTTGTAAAAGGTTCACTTGTGTTGTTAGGAGGAGAACCTGGAATTGGAAAGTCTACTCTAATTTTACAAATTTGTGATAAAGTGAAAGGCGAAGGAAAAGTTTTATATGTTTCTGGAGAAGAGTCAGCAGAACAAATTAAGATGAGAGCAGATAGATTAGGCATCAATAATGATGATATTTTATTTTTAGGAGAAACAGATATTGATGTTGTCAATCAAGCAATTTTAGAAATTAATCCAAAACTTGTGATTATTGATTCCATCCAAACCATGTATTCAGAAGAAATTTCTGCTGCTGCTGGAAGTGTTAGCCAGGTAAGAGAGATTACTTCACAAGTGATGAGAGTTTGTAAATCTAGAGCCATTACAACCATCATTATTGGTCATGTAACAAAAGAAGGAAACATTGCAGGACCAAGGGTTTTGGAACATATGGTAGATACTGTATTATATTTGGAAGGAGAAAGATATTTTTCATATAGAGTGCTCAGAGGTGTAAAAAATAGATTTGGCTCAACAAATGAAATTGGTATGTTTGAAATGAATGAAGAAGGTATGTGTGAAATAACAAATCCTTCTGACATATTAATTTCAGAAAGAGAAGATAATCCAGCAGGTTCATGTATTGTGTCTAGTATAGAAGGAACAAGAGCAATTTTAATTGAATTACAGGCATTAACAACACAAAGCATTTTTGGGTTCCCAAAGAGAACAGCAAATGGAACAGATTACAATAGACTTGCATTATTAATTGCAGTTTTAGAAAAAAGAGCAGGAATGATGTTAGGAAGTCAAGACATTTACTTGAACTTAGTAGGTGGTATAAGAGTAAATGAACCATCTATTGATTTAGGAATGATAATGGCAGTAGCATCTAGTTTTAAAAATGTACCTATTCCAAAAGATATGGTCATTATAGGAGAAGTAGGACTAACCGGAGAAGTAAGAAGAATTAATTTAATTGATAAAAGGTTGAAAGAAGCCGAAAAATTGGGATTTAAGAGTTGCATAATTCCAGAATCTAACAAAAAGGACTTGAAAGAAAAATATAAATTAGATATAATAGGTGTCAGCAATATTAATGAAGCAATGAAAAAGATAGGAATAAAATAATTTGTTTAATTTAAACATAAACAAGACAGTTATTAAACATAACTTATTATGGAAGAGAGGAGATTAATTTTGAAAAAACAAAAAGAAGATAATATCACATCAGTTTTAAAATTAATAGCTCCAGGAACACCAATTAGAGATGGATTAGAAAATATATTAAGAGCAAAAACAGGGGCATTATTGTTAATTACAGACAATAACGAAGTTATAAAAGAAATTGTTGATGGTGGATTTGTTATCAATGAAGAGTATACATCATCAAAACTATATGAATTAGCCAAAATGGATGGGGCAATTGTATTAAGTGGCGATATGAAAAAAATATTATATGCCAATACACAATTAATTCCAGAACATGAAATTCAAACAACAGAAACAGGAACAAGGCATAGAACAGCAGAAAGAACGGCAAAACAAACAGGAGAATTGGTTATTAGTATTTCACAAAGAAGAAATATCATTACAGTTTTTAAAGGAAATGATAGATATGTTTTGGAAGGCACAGATGTTGTATTAAATAAAGCAAATCAAGCAATTCAAACATTAGAAAAATACAAAAAAGTATTTGATAATAAATTAAACATCTTGAATGAATATGAATTTAATGATATAGTAACATTACAAAATGTCCTACTTGCCATACAAAGAGCAGAAATGGTTATGAGAATTGTAGAAGAAATACAGAGTCAGATTTATGAACTAGGTGATGATGGTAGACTAGTAAAAATGCAATTAGAAGAATTAATTGGTGGGCTAGAAAAAGAAGAAAGCCTTATAATCAAAGATTACATGGTAAGAAAGAAAACAGAACCAGATGACATACTTGATGAATTAAAAGAATTAGAATATGAAGAAATCTTGAAAGAATCATCAATTGCCAAATTACTAGGATATGAATATTTTGATAACTATGACGAAGTAGCAGTATATCCTAAGGGATATCGAATATTAAGCAAAGTTCCAAGAATGCCAACAAATATTGTAGAAAACTTAGTAGATAGCTTTAAATCGTTTCAACATATATTGGCAGCAGATATAGAAAGCTTAGATGAAGTAGATGGTATCGGAGAAGTAAGAGCCAGAACCATTAAACAATCGCTAAAAAGAATGCAAGAGCAATTTGTTTTTGATAACATCATCTGAGTTTGAACGTTGGGGACGTGTCAAATCGTTCCATTTTGAAATAAAAGGGACAGGTTAGAACATTTTAAATACTATATAGAGATATTAAAAAGTTTTAAAATATAAAAGAAGGGAAAAGTGAAGAAAATGGGAAAATTTAAAAATATTATATGGATAATTGCTTTAGTTGTTTTAATTGTTTTAATAGGAGTAGTAGCTTATGGATATTATCGAAATGCAACAATGGAAGTTACAAGACCTGTAGCAACAATGGAAGTGGAAAATTTTGGAACAGTTAAATTTGAATTATATCCAGAATATGCACCAGAAACAGTAGCAAACTTTATAGCTTTAGCAAATAGAGGATTTTATGATGGACTAACATTCCACAGAATTGTAAAAGACTTTATGATACAAGGTGGAGATAAAAATGGAGATGGAACAGGAGTAGCAACAACAAGTGATTTAAGAGATGATGGAGACGATACAGAATATACAATAAAAGGAGAATTTATAGCAAATGGTGTAGACAATAAACTACAATTTGAAGAAGGTGTTGTGGCAATGGCAAGATCAGATTACACCAGTTACTCATCTACATTAACAGAAGAATCTTATAATTCAGGAACTTCACAATTCTTTATTATGACAGCAGAAAATACAAGCCTAAATGGACAATATACATCATTTGGAAAAGTAATAGAAGGAATGGATATTGTACACAAAATGGAGGAAGTAGAAGTAACAACAGCAGATGATGCAGAAACAACAGGAAACACAGAAGTAAGTACACCAGTAAATCCACCAGTGATTACATCAATCAGAGTAGAAACAAATGGAATTGACTATGGTTTACCAGAAACATTAACACCATTTGACTATATGACATGGCTATATAGACAATATGGAATAGATCCAAGTAGCTTAACAGTTGAATAATAATTGATTTTTTTGCAAATAATGATAGTAATTCAATTCACAGCTAATTCATATATTACTGATTTGCAGATTGAGTAAGTTAATTGGAACTGTGAGTTGTGACAAAATTTGAGAAAAAAATAAAATAAAAT
>CALXAE010000089.1 GCA_944386205.1 uncultured Clostridia bacterium | reverse complement strand
AATGGGAGAAGAAAATGAATTATCTTAAAAAATATGGTATAACACAAGAAGAAATTACAGAATTAAAAGAAATATATGAGGTTTCGCTAAAAAGCAGATACAAATTGTATTAATGGATGAAAGATTATATTCTGATATAGAAAATAAGTAAAGGAATGTGAGTATAAATGGATTTCGGATTATCAAAAGAAGTATTAAGTCAAATAAGAAACATAGTAAACGAAAATCAAAAATATCAATTTAAAATATTTGGTTCAAGAGTAAAAAATACATACAAAAAAACGTCAGACATCGATATTGCAGTTTTTGAAAATGTTAGCAAAGAAGACGAATACAAGATACGAAATAGTTTTGACTTATTAAATATTGTATATAAAATTGATTTAATATTTATAAACAAACATACAAAGCCAGAATTCTTAAAGGAAATTATAGAAGAAGGGGTGGAAATAAAATGAAAAGATTTGAAGAAAGAAAACAGGATTTAATAAATGCTACGAATAGGTTAAAAGAGGCCTTAAATGAAGAAGAAAGTGAATTAATGATTGATGCAGTATTACATAGATATGAATTCACATTTGAACTTGCTTGGAAAACACTAAAAGATTATTTAGAATATCTAGGGGTATCAATAAATACAGGAAGTCCAAGAGAAGTAATAAAAGAAAGCTTTGCACATGAATTGATTTCTGATGGAGAAGTGTGGATAAAAATGATGCTTGCGAGAAATTCATTATCTCATTTATATGATGAAGAAACATCCAGAGAAGTATATGAAGAAATAAAAAATGAGTATATCTACCAGATTGAAAAATTAGTTGAAACATTAGAAAAAACTAAGAAAGAATAATATAAAAAAGAAAGAAGGAAAAACATAAAATGGCAGAAAACAAAGAAAAAGAATTTTCACCTATGATGCAACGCTATCTTGAAACCAAAGAACAATACAAAGACTGTATCCTATTTTACAGACTAGGAGACTTTTATGAAATGTTCTTTGATGACGCAATTACTGCTGCAAGGGAATTAGAAATTACTTTAACAGGAAAAGATTGTGGACAAGAAGAAAGAGCACCAATGGCAGGTGTACCACATCATGCGGCTGAAATGTATATATCAAGATTAATTGCGAAAGGATATAAAGTTGCGATATGTGAACAACTAGAGGATCCAAAAAACGCAAAAGGAATTGTCAAAAGAGGTGTCATTAGAGTTGTTACACCAGGGACAATTGTAGAAAGCAATATGCTGGAAGAAAGAAAAAATAACTATATCATGTCTATTTTTAAATCTGGAATTTATTTCGGAATTAGTGTATGTGATATATCTACAGGTGAATTCTATGCAGCAGAAATTAAAGATAATAACAATTTTCCACAACTGTTAGATGAGATTGCAAGATATTCACCATCAGAGTTAGTTATCAATTCTAATTTGGCAGATTGCACAGAAGAAATGAGTAAAATTAGAGAACGTTTTAATGCATATATTACAAGATTTCAAGACAAATTTTTTGATACAAAGCCAGACATTATCAAATTACGATTTAACTTAGTAGATACCAACCAAAAGCCTATTGAAAATATAGAAGAAAGAAGTTTTGCAGTAGCAAGTATCAATGCACTAATTGAATATATAGAGCAAACACAAATGACGAGTTTAGACCATATTAATAAAATTACGATTTATCAAATATCTAAATATATGTCTTTAGATATTAATGCCAGAAGAAATCTAGAAATTACAGAAAAAATGAGAGATAAATCTAAAAAAGGTACTTTACTATGGGTATTAGATAAAACTTCAACCTCTATGGGAGGAAGACATTTAAGAAGATGGCTAAATGATCCACTAATTGATACTTTAGAAATTAATAGAAGGCTAGAAGCAGTAAAAGAATTAAAAGAAAATGTTATGCTTAGAGGAGATGTTATTGACAACCTAAAAAAAGTATATGATATCGAAAGATTAGCAGGAAAAATGGCTTATGGCAATGCCAATGCAAGAGATATGATTACATTAAAAAATTCGCTAGCAAGATTGCCAGAAGTTAAAAGTGTTTTACAAAACTGTAACTCTCCTATGTTAAAAGATATTTATGAAAATTTGGATGAACTACAAGATATTCATGATTTAATTGAGAAATCCATTGTAGAAGACCCACCAATGACAGTAAAAGATGGTGGAATTATCAAAATGGGGTATAATGAAGAGGTAGACAAATTAAAAACAGCTACAACAGAAGGAAAAAATTGGATTATTCAATTAGAAGCAGAGGAAAGAGAAAAAACAGGAATTAAAAATTTAAAGGTTGGATTTAACAAAGTGTTTGGCTATTTTATCGAAGTCACAAAATCAAATTTAGACCAAGTTCCTGAAAGATATATCAGAAAACAAACCTTAACAAATGCAGAAAGATACATCACAGAAGAGTTGAAAAACTTAGAAAACCAAATTCTAGGAGCAGAAGAAAAAGTCGTTATATTGGAATATGATTTGTTTACAAAGATAAGAGAAGAAATCGCTAAAAATATTGTTAGATTACAAAAAACAGCAACAATGGTATCTACTTTAGATGTGTTGGCATCATTTGCACAAGTAGCAGAAGATATGAACTATTGCATGCCACAAGTAGACAATTCAGGTGTGATTGATATAAAGGGTGGGCGTCATCCAGTAATTGAAAAAATGTTAGGTGCAGGAGAGTTTGTAGAGAATGATACATATTTGGATAAAGATGAAAATAGACTATCAATTATTACAGGACCTAATATGGCAGGTAAATCAACATATATGAGACAAGTTGCTTTGATTACACTAATGGCACAAGTGGGAAGTTTTGTACCAGCCGAAGAGGCTAAAATTGGTGTAGTTGATAAAATCTTTACAAGAGTTGGTGCATCTGATGATTTAAGTATGGGACAAAGTACTTTCATGGTAGAAATGATGGAAGTAGCTACCATTTTAAAAGAAGCAACCCCAAACAGTTTAGTTATTTTAGATGAAATTGGAAGAGGAACTTCAACTTATGATGGACTATCTATTGCCTGGGCAGTAGCTGAATATATAGCTAATAAAGAAAAATGTGGTGCAAAAACGTTATTTGCTACACACTATCATGAACTAACAGAACTAGAAGAAAAAATAGAAGGTGTTAAAAACTATTCAATTGCTGTTAAAGAAAAAGGTGAAGATATTATCTTTTTAAGAAAGATTGTGAGAGGTGGAACAGATGAAAGTTATGGTATTCATGTTGCGAGATTAGCAGGTGTTCCAAAAATGGTAACAGAAGAGGCAAATAAAATCTTAAAATCTTTAGAAAGAAAAAATATTTTAACCGGTAAAAAAGAAGAAAAGAAAGATAAAAAACAAGTAGAGGGACAATTTGATATGTATAATTTTAAATTAGCAGAAATTGCCCATGAAATTGATAAGATTAATCTAAATGAGTTAACACCAATCGATGCATTAAATACATTGGTAAAGATTAAGGAGAAGATGAAATAATGTCCAATTGGGGACGTTTCTGTTTGGGACATTTTGTCCATTGGTGACGTTTACATTTGGACATTTAGAGGAAAACGAGTAATGTTAGATAGTGATGTGGCTATGTTATATCAGTATACAACTAAAAATATAAATAAAGCTATGAAAAGAAATATTAAAAATAGAAGAATTTATAAAATTGTATGTTCTAGAGGATGAACGTGTACTAATTTTAGTATCAGGAAGAATTGATTCAGATGTTGTTGCAAGATTATGTTATAAAACATGATTAAATAAAAAAAATTTAAAAAAGTATTGATTTTCACCGCAAAATATTATAAAATGATAAAAAGAGGTGAAAATATGATATTAACAAATAATATGATAAAAGAAAATTTAAAGGAATATTCTAACCAAAATACCAAAATTTGTCGAGAAATTAAAAAAGGAAATTTAATAAAAATAATAAATGGTTTATATGAAACTAATCCTTCAGTAAATGGCTATTTATTGGCAGGAAGTATATATGGACCATCTTATTTATCATTCGATTTTGCTTTGTCTTATTATGGACTTATCCCTGAAAAAGTAACAGCTTTTACAAGTGCCACATGCAATAAGAAAAGAAAAAAAGTATATAATAATCAATTTGGTACTTATTTATATAGAGACGTACCAGAGAAAGTCTATCCTTTGGGAATTAAACTTGTAGAAGAAGGTAATTATTCATATCAAATAGCAACTCCTGAAAAAGCATTATGTGATAAGTTATATACATTATCACCTTTAAAAAATATGAAAGAATTAGAGAATGTTTTATTTAATGATTTAAGAATTGATATGGATGAATTTAACAAATTAAATTTACAAGATATAGAAGAAATATCAAATTCTTATAATTCTACAAATGTAAATTTATTATATAGATATAAGAGGAGAAAACAAAATGAATAGTGTATTAAATAATATGTTAACCAAATATGATATAAAAAATACTACAGATGAAATTAATGCCATGAAAGAAATTATACAAGAAATTGTTATTTGTGGGTTAAGCCGAGGAGGATTTTTTAATGAAGCAGCTTTTTATGGTGGAACAGCGTTAAGAATATTTTATGGACTAAACAGATTCTCTGAAGATTTGGATTTTGCATTAATAGAGCCTAATAAAAATTTTGATCTAAGTAAATATTTTCCATTTATTGAAAAGGAAGTAAAGGCTTATGGTTTAAATTTAGACATTATTACAAAGGAAAAAACGAAGGATTCTAATATTCTTTTAGCCTTTTTAAAAGGAGATACAAAAGAACATATATTTATATTTTTTCCAAATGAGAATATGAAAAATACGACTTCTTTAAAAAATATAAAAATAAAGTTTGAAGTAGATGTAAATCCACCAAGTGGCGCTACATATGACTTTAAATATAAATTATTGCCTTCACCACATCAAGTTAGATTGTATGATGAACCATCTCAATTTGCAGGAAAAATACATGCCATATTATGTAGAAATTGGAATTATAGGACGAAAGGTAGAGATTTATATGATTATGTGTTTTATTTATCTAAAGAAACAAAAGTAAATTTAGAATTGATTAAATCAAA
>CALXAE010000088.1 GCA_944386205.1 uncultured Clostridia bacterium | reverse complement strand
ACATGGAAAATTGTAAAATATGTAAAATCAAATGGAATTGCACTTGGAAAAGATAAACAATCAATCGGAATTGGACCAGGACAAGTAAATAGAATTTGGGCTACAGAGCAATCAGTAGAACATGCTAGAGAGTTAATTGGAGAAGGTGTAACAAAAGGAGCAGTTCTTGCATCAGATGCATTCTTCCCATTCTCAGATTGTGTGGAAGCAGCATATAAAGCTGGAATTACAGCAATTATTCAACCAGGTGGATCTATAAGAGACCAAGATTCTATTGATAAATGTAATGAATATGGAATTGCTATGATTTTTACAGGAATGAGACATTTTAGACATTAATAAAAAACTTTTAATACATATAAAAACAAAAAATGTAAAAAATAAATATGTAGATATTTGATATATCTGCATATTTTTATTTAAAAAAGTATTGACTTAGAGTAGGGTTAAAGTGATACACTCATTAACAATAAAGTATCATTTGCCTCAAAGGGCATTTGGTACTGAAATAACATCCCCTTTTATTTTTTTAGAACTACTATTTTAATAGTAGTTCTTTTCCTATAAAATAATAGAGGGATTTTAAAATATTTTTCGACAAGATAAAATAAAGCTAGTATTTTTAGTAAAAATATGGTAAAATACAGTTGGAGTTTTTACATTATAGGAAATACAAACTTCTTGAAGACAAGTATTCATAAAAATATATTATTGAAAATAAAATTAAATGTATTTGATAATAATTGGGGTGCTAAAATATTGCAAAAGGAGGAATAAGACATGAAAAAAAGAAAGAAGAAGAGAAATAGTAAAAATTATAAAAAGAAAAACTTGAAAAAGAAACAAATGCATAAAAAAGTGAAAAATGGCACTTCAAAGAAAACAACTGAGAGGGTTGAAAAAAATAATGCAGAAGAGCATATAGAAAAAAATATAACCAAAAAGCTTAATAATGATGTGAACAAAGAAAAAGGACAAGAAGAAATACAAGTTAAAACAATTGAAACAGAAAATAGAAGTGAAATGCAACAAGAGCAAGATATGGCAGAACCAAAGACGGCAGTTTTATTAGCCGAAAGACCAGAAGAACTAAAAGAAGATAAATCTGAGGGAAAAGAAAATCAAAAAGAAAATGAAGAAAAAACAGAAATAGATACATCTGAAAATAAAGAAGATAAATGGAAAAAAGTAGAAAAAAAAGAAGGGCATTCAATCAATAAAAAACAAAGAAAAGAAGAAAAACTTCAAGCCAAAAAAGAAAAGAAAGCCAAGAAAGAAGAAAAACGTAAAAAGCACAAAGTCTTAAAATTCTTCTTGAAAATTTTTTTGATAATCATTATTTTGGCAATAGTACTACTAATTGCAGGTATTTGGACATTTGCAGGATTGCTTTTGGGCTGGTTTGAAACAGGAAATATTGATATTCAGAAAGAAGATTTAGAAATCAAAGTTTCAAATTCTGTCATTGTAGACAAAGACGGAAATGTGCTTGCAGATTTAAGTGGAGATGAAAAAAGAAAAATTATTACATTAGAAGATATGGCAGATGATTTACCAGAAGCCTATATTGCTATTGAAGATGAAAGATTTTATGAACATAGTGGTGTAGATTTTAAAAGAACAGCTGGAGCTGTTATGAACACATTATTAAATGGAGAGAGTAGTTATGGTGGAAGTACCATTACACAGCAATTGGTAAAAAATATAACAAATGATAATGAAAGTACAGGAATTGAAGGTATCAAGAGAAAAATTAGAGAATGGCAAAGGGCTTATCAAGTAGAAAGAATGATATCTAAGGATGAAATCTTAGAATTGTATTTAAACATTTTATTTGTTGGAGGTAGTAATTTACATGGTGTAGAACTTGGCGCAGAATACTATTTTAATAAAAGTGCAAAAGATTTATCTTTAGCAGAATGTGCCTTCATGGCGGGAATTAATCATTCTCCAAATTCATATAATCCATTTAGTACGACAGAAGATAATACAGAAAAAATAAAAAATAGGACAATAACTGTTTTAGATAAAATGCTAGAGTTAGGATATATTACAAATGAAGAATACAATTCAGCAGTTACTGAAGTAAATACTGGTTTGACATTTGGAACAGGAAACATTAATGAAGGAACAGTCTATTCTTATCATACAGATGCCGTTATTTCTCAAGTAGTAGAACAAGTTATGGAAGAAAAAGGCTTAACAGAACAAATGGCAAGAAATTATGTGTATAGTAGTGGGCTTACCATATATTCAACCGTGGACAGTAACATTCAAACAAGACTTGAGGAAGAATATGCAAAATCAACATATATTAGAAGGGGAAACAGAAGAAATGCAGATGGAACATTATTAAATGAGCATACACAGTCTGGAATGGCGATTATTGATTATAAAACAGGAAATGTGGTTGCCGTAGCAGGAGGATTGGGAGAAAAAACAGAGTCTGGCTGGAACCGTGCAACACAAATGGAAAAACAAACAGGTTCTAGCATTAAGCCATTGGCAGTGGTGGCACCAGGTTTACAAGAAAAAATTATTACTGCTGCAACAGTCTATGATGACAGTAGTACAAGATTTGGAAAAAATTATGAACCTGAGAATTATAATGGATTTAAAGGTCTAATAAATATAAGAAGTTTTATAAGAACATCTCAAAATATACCTGCTGTTAAAATTATGACAGAATTAACACCAGCAAAATCATTAGAATACTTACAAAATATGGGTATAACATCTTTAGATTCTACAACAGATAATGTATTAAGTTTAGCATTAGGAGGTATGACAAGTGGTGTAAGCCCATTAGAAATGGCAGCAGCTTATGGAACAATTGCCAATGATGGTGTGTATATCACACCAACCTTTTATACAAGTGTTGTAGATTCTGATGGAAACGTGGTACTAGAGCCAAAACAAGAAACCAGAAGAGTATTGTCAGAACAAAATGCATATATTGTAAAAAGCATTGTTCAAGAGCCAGTGAGAAGTGGTGGAACGGCAACATATTGTGCAATACCAGGAATGGATGTAGCTGCTAAAACCGGAACAACAGATAATGTTTATGATAGATGGCTTTGTGGATTTACACCATATTATTCAGCAGCAACTTGGTATGGATATGATAATAGTGAACCAGTCTACTTTAATGGAAATCCAGCAGGACAAATTTGGGATGCAGTTATGACAGACATACATAAAGATTTGCCAAGTGCGACATTTACAAGACCAGAAGGAATTGTAGAAAGAACGGTATGTAGAACAACAGGTTGTTTGGCTTCAAGAAATTGCACAAATACATATACAGAAATTTTCACAGAAGACAACCTTCCAGAAGAATGTACAAATCATAGAAAAGTACCAAAAGAAACATTAGGTTTATGGACACCTTTAACAAGAAGTACTAATAGAACAAATAATTAAGGGATTTTGAGACACCTCAATTTCCCTTTTATAATATTTAGTTAGTTACAATTCACAGCCAATTTATAAAATAACCGAAAAGCAGTATATATAAATATTTTATTTATTAAATGGCTGGCATTACGAAATATACAAATTCTAACATTATAAAGCAGGCACCTCTCACAGCAAGTCTGAGATTCTCCTACTTGATAATGCAAGAATTTGTAATATTTCTTCATTAGCACATTTAATTTCATAAAATATTTATATATACTGCTTTTCGGTTTGAGTAAGATAATTAAAACTATGAATTGTAACTAATTAAAAAAATATTATAAAAATATAAAAAAAGTATTGACTTAAAGTCAACTCTAAGTGATATATATTAAGTGTATAAAAATAGATGGGGCGTGTACAATAAAATGAGAGTAGGAGATGAGGAAAATATGCAAATATCTGAAGTAGCCCAAAAATTTGGTTTAACACAAGATACCCTAAGATATTATGAAAGAGAAGGATTAATAGGTCCAATTGCAAAAGGAGATAATGGCATTAGAAATTATACAGAAAATGATTTACAAAGAATTCAATTTGTAAAATGTATGAGAGCAGCAGGACTAGAAATCAGTTTCTTGAAGAGATATATTCAGCTTTTTGACGAAGGAGATGAAACAATAAAGGAAAGAAGAGAAATCCTAGTAGAGCAAAGAAAAATTCTTAAGAAAAAATTAGATGATATGCAAGAGGCATATGATAGGTTGAATATGAAAATTGACTTATATGATAAAAACATATTAGATAAAAGCTTAATGTAAAGTTTTGGGATTGCTTTAAACCCTAAATAAAAATTTAAAGGAGGAATTGTTATGAAAAAACAAACAGCAGGGAGAGATAATTTAGGAGAGTTTGCACCTAAATTTGCAGAGTTAAATGATGATGTACTTTTTGGAGAAGTATGGTCAAGAGAGGATAAGTTATCATTACGTGATAGGTCTTTGGTAACAATATGTGTATTTATGGGAAAAGGATTATTTGACAGTTCTTTAAAACATCACTTAATGAATGCAAAAAATAATGGAATTACAAAACAAGAAATGGCAGAAATCATTACACATGCAGCATTTTATGCTGGATGGCCAAATGCTTGGGCAATATTTAATATGGCAAAAGAAGTATATGCAGATGATGATACAAAGGAAGAACACGGAGGAATGTTCGGACAAGGAGAACCAAATACAGCATTTGCACAATATTTTATTGGAAATTCATATTTAAAACCTTTAACGAAACCAGGAGAATCAGCAATATCTATTGCAAATGTTACATTTGAACCAGCATGTAGAAACAATTGGCATATTCATCATGCAAGTAAAGGTGGTGGACAAATTCTTATTTGTGTTGATGGAGAAGGTTGGTATCAAGAAGAAGGAAAAGAAGTAAGAAGTTTAAAACCAGGAGATGTGGTAGTAATATCAGCAAATGTAAAGCATTGGCATGGAGCTAAAAAAGATTGTTGGTTTAGTCATCTAGCATTTGAAGTACCAGGAGAAGATACTTCAAACGAATGGTGCGAACCTGTGACAGATGAAGAATATAATAAGTTAGTTTAATAATGATGTAGAAAAATAGAAATAATTAAGGAGGAACTAAAATGCCATATTTAGGAGAAGAAATAAAAAAATTAGGATTTGGACTAATGAGATTACCTATGAAAGATGATAAAATTGATATAGAACAAACCAAAGTAATGGTAGACCATTTTTTAGAAGCAGGATTTACCTATTTTGATACAGCATGGGCATATGCTGGAAGTGAAGATGCCATAAGGCAAACACTAGTAGAACGTTATCCAAGAGAAAAATTTCAATTAGCAACAAAAAATGCAGCTTGGATAAATTGTAAAACAAGAGAA
>CALXAE010000087.1 GCA_944386205.1 uncultured Clostridia bacterium | reverse complement strand
TTTTGTTTTGCAACAAAACTATCATCTTCACCATAAGCAGGTGCAATATGAACAATACCTGTACCATCTGTTAATGTGACATAATCTCCATGAATCACTTCAAATGCTTTTCCTTCTACTTCTCCAAATGGCATTAATCTTTCATATTTTGTACCTAATAGCTCTTCGCCTTTGAATGTTTTTACAACATCATATGGTGTTTCTTTTAATACGGTTTCTATCAAATCTTTTGCTAAAATATAGTTTTCATATACTGGTTCGTCATCTGTTCCAATGTTTGCTTTTACTTCTGCATATTCGTATGATTTATTAACACATAATGCTAAGTTTGATGGTAATGTCCATGGTGTTGTTGTCCATGCTAAAATATATGTGTCCTTATCAAATTTTTGCCCATCAGCTACTTTAAATTTTGCAACACATGTTAAATCTTTAACATCTTTATATCCTTGTGCTACCTCATGTGATGATAAAGCTGTTCCACATCTTGGACAATACGGCATAACTTTATGTCCTTCATAAAGCAATCCTTTTTCCCACATTTGTTTTAAAGCCCACCATACAGATTCGATATATTCATTATGATAAGTTACATATGGATCATCCATATCTACCCAGAATCCAACTTTATTTGTCATTTCTTCCCATAGATGAACATATTCAAAAACGCTTTCTTTACATTGTTTTACAAATTTTTCTACACCATATTCTTCTATTTGTTGTTTTCCTGAAATACCTAGTTTTTTCTCGATTTCTAACTCTACTGGTAATCCATGTGTATCCCATCCAGCTTTTCTGATAACTCTGTAACCTTTCATAACTTTATATCTTGGAATTAGGTCTTTCATAACTCTTGTTTCAATATGTCCGACATGTGGTTTTCCATTTGCTGTTGGAGGTCCATCATAAAAGGTAAAATATCTTTTTCCTTGATTTCCATTAAGGCTTTTCTTTATGATGTCTTTGTCCTTCCACATTTTGGCAACATCATTTTCCATTCCGACAAAACCATTTTGCAATTCTACTTTTTTGTACATACAAATTCCTCCTTTTTATTTTTTATTGTACAGGAAAACCATTTATTTCTGGTTTTCTTTTTGATTTAACGAAAATTTTTAAAAAAGTTTTCTTATTGCTCTTACTCTTTCACACTTTTTATATCTTGTAATTCAAATCTATATTTTTGTTGTACATTTGGATATTTTTCGTGGTCAACTTCAGATAAAAACATATCATAAGGTCTGATATATAATTCACTGTTCCCATATAGCCCTCTATAAACTACATATTTTTCTTTTGTTTCACTGTGTATGGCTACATCTTCTACTATATAATAGTCACCTTTAAAATGTTTGTAAATTCCATTAATTTTAAGTTCTTGCATAATATTATTCCTCCTTATCAAAAAATTTTCCTATTCAACCAAAAAGCCCTAATGTACAATTTATGTACATTAGGGCGAAATATCTATATTCCACGGTACCACCTAAATTAGTAACCTATATATTTTTTAGCTACCATCTTCATTATCTTTAACGCAGATTTACGACTATACTTACTTCTTTTCAGTTTAGTAACAGTTAGGGGATAATAAATAGAGTTTACTTACCAAATTCACAGCTACCTTTGGCTCTCTTTAAGATATTATGCCATTTATCGTGTCCTGACTATTGTTTTTCTTATATTATGTTCATAATTATATCATGTTTTTTTTATTTTTCAAGTGTTTTTTGCTATTTTTATTTAATTCCTTAGGATGTTGTTTTTTCAAACACAGGGTAGCCATCTTCTCCTTCTATCCATTCTTTTAATTCAACGCCTTCTTTTGTTTTATTTTCTATTACATAATTGTTAAGCTTTTCTAGTATTTCACTTGATTTCATTTCTGGGTCTGTAAGGCCTTGTATATCTTCTTGTGCTTCATCTATGCCATTACCGATTCCTTTAGATATGTTTTCTTTCAAACTGTAATATCTCCTGGATATTTATCTTCTATAATTTCATAAGCTCCCTCTACATTTCCATCTTTATCTACTGTATAATATCGATTACTATCAATGAATACTACTTCAAACTCATCTCCTGCATCTGCTACCTCTGTCTCTCCTGTTTTCGTTTCTCTATCCAGCTGTTCTTGCAACTCACTTTCTTCTATATTTCCATATTTGTTATTCCCCATTGCTTGCACTGTTGCCTTTTCTACAATTTCTTTTTCATTGGCTATTTCTGCTTCTTCTTTTGCTTTTCCCCCATTTTGTATAATTCCATTGTCTCCTGTAACTGCTCCTATCGTAATTCCAGTAAGAATTAATAATATAATAATTGTTACTACTAAAACTAGTAGCGTTACTCCTCTTTGAGATTGAATTTTATCTTTTTTATTATTTAGTTTTATATTCATTTTTACCCTTCTTTCCCTTTATTTTCATTTGTTATCAACTACTTTTTATTTTTCTTTCAGTCTGATACTCTAGGAATTTTTGCAAAAGCTTTAACATATTGATATATAAGGGTTTGAAGGCTTTTTGTATGAGTGAAAATTTTGTAATTATTTAAAAATTCTGATATTTTTTTGATAAGATTTTTTGAATATTTTTGTTGACATTACTATATTTTACTGTTAAAATTTAAACATAGAAATCTTCTTAGAGGATCAGACTCTAGGAAGATTTTTTGTTTTATGAGTCAAAATAATTGGAAATAAAAAATTTTTATTTTTCTAACTTTTATTGCACCAGACTGATTTGACAAAATTCGACAAAAAAGAGACAGATTGCTACCTGTCCCTAATTGTTTCAATTTTATTCAAATAAAGTTTTAATCATTCTAATTAAGTAATGGCTTCCACCGTCAGAATTGTCTTGAACATTTTCAACCATTCCAATTACTAATATGTCGTTTTCTCCTTGGTTTGTTGTAAAGCAATCAAACCATCCTAATGTTCCGCTTTCTGTATCATTTTTATCTGTTTTTAGTTCTGCTGTTCCTGTTTTTCCTGCAATGGTTACACCTTTCACTTTCATATCATTTGCTGATCCTTTTTCTACAACTTGTATTAAATCGTCTTTTATAGTATTTGCTGCTTCTTCTGAGAAGGCGTCTTGGACTAAGATTTCTGGCGTTTTGTCTTCTTTATATTCTATATATGGTTTTATCATGTCTCCATTGTTGTAGAAGCTTGAATAAATTGATGCCATATGGATTGGGTTTATTAATAAATTTCCTTGACCAAATCCTGTATCTGCTAATTTTCCTTCTGAATTGATTCCTTCCTCATTAGCATATTGTGATGTTGCAAGTGTTAATGGAAATTCTATTGCTTGATTAAATCCAATTTTATCTAAATTTTCTGTAAATGTACTACTTCCCATTCTTAGAGCTGTTTGGGCAAAATAGATATTATCCGAATACATTAATGCATTTAATAAATTTTTTGGTCCATTATATCCAGTTAATGTAGTTACTATATAATCGCCCCATGAAGAGTCTTTTTGCCAGCTTGTTCCTGTATATCCAAAGTCTTCATCTGCTGTGATACTTCCTGTTGTTAATCCAATTGCTCCAGTGATTGCTTTAAATGTTGATCCTGGGCAATATCTTTGGATAAAACGATTGTATAAAGGTTTATTTTCGTCATTATTTAATGCATTCCATTCGTCTGTTGTCATTCCTAATGTAAAGTCATTTGAGTCAAATGTTGGTGTGCTAACTAGTGCTAATAATTCTCCTGTTGCAGGTTGCATAACAACAAATAATCCTTTGTCATTTTTTAGTTGATTATATAGCTTTGTTTGGATATCACTATCTATGGTAAGTGTAATATCTTCTCCGTCTTTTTGTTCTTGCTCTGCTAGTGTTGTTACCTCTTCTCCTTCTGAGTCTATAATATAAATTCTTACACCATCTGTTGCTCTTAGTCTATCTTCATAAGCCAATTCTAGTCCAGATTTTCCGATTAGGCTTGTTGAACTATATCCTTTGTCTGCATATTCTTCTAATTCTTCTGCATTAATAGTTTGTACATATCCAATTAAATGCCCTGCTTCTTCTCCTAATGTATACACTCTTCCTTCTGCATCATTTATCAAGATTCCTGGAATTTGTAATAATTGTTCTTTTAATTCTGTGTCATCTTTTGCCACTTTTCTTACTGGCACAAAAGTATCATCTTTTACATAAGAGGCTGATAAATAATTATTTATAGTTTCAACAGAGACACCTGTTAGTTCTGAAATTTTGCTGATATTTTCTTCTCGATTGTCGCCTAATTTTCCAGGTACAATTCCTACTTGTGATATTGTTCCATCATAAGCAAGTTCATTTCCATTTCTGTCTAAGATACTTCCTCTTTTACCACTTAAAGTTTCCACTCTTACTTTATAATCTTCTTTTAGTTGTGGAAAAATTAATTCTGATGACCATTCCAATTTATATTCTTTATCTTCTTTTACAAAATATGCTTCATTATCAAAACTGATAGTTCCTGCTGATGTCACCATTTCTTCGCTATAAGATACTTTTTTCTTGTCATCTTCGCTTGTTACTTCTTTTACATTTATTTTTATATTACTACTGTCTATGCCTTCATAAATGTTTTGATTTCTGGTGATAAAGTCTTCTTGACTAACATTTTCTTTTGAAGAACTGCTTAATTCTTCATACATTGCTTCATAGTTTTGGTCGTTTATATATGAAAAGTATGTATTTAAAACCTCTTCTGGTTTTTCTTTTGGCATGTTCATTACAATAACTCCCACTACAATTGCGGTTACTAATATAATAGCAATGATAATTCCAATAATTACTTTTTTACTTTTCATGTTGGTTCCCCCTTTATTACATTTTATAACACTTCTATTTTTTCATTACATTTTTTAAAAATTCTACTTCCTCATCTACTTTTAGTCTCATAAAAATAGGTTCACCTTTTTCAATTACCTTGATATCTTTTAATGTGTCATAAGCATATATATCATCCCATTTTACGACATCTACATCTGTTATACCAATTTGTCTTAAAATATTATTGGCTGTGTCTGTCATAAATGGTTTGATTAAAATCGCAATTTTTCTTAAGTTCTCAATCAAATGATACATTGCAGATTTTAATTCTTCTGTTTTTTCTTCTTTTGCTAAAGCCCAAGGCATTGTTTCATCAATATATTTATTGGTTCTTGCAATCAAATCCCATATTTCTTGAAGTGCGTTTGCAATTTCGTAATCATTTAGCTTTTCTTCAAAAGCTTTTATTTTTTCTTTAGCATAATCTTCTAATTCTTTATCTACTTCATTTGGTGTTCCATTATATTCAGGAACATTTCCTTCAAAATATTTATTTACCATTGATACAGTTCTATTTACTAAA
>CALXAE010000086.1 GCA_944386205.1 uncultured Clostridia bacterium | reverse complement strand
GTCTAGTGATTTATTCCAGTCTGATTTTCTACAGCCTAACCATCGATAACATACTAAACATCATAGTCTTGCTAATATTAGCTGGAGTAACTATTGCAACACTAACAGGAGAAAATGGAATATTAACCAGAGCAAGTGATGCAGCAGAACAAACAGAAAAAGCAAATGTAATAGAACAAGCAAAAACAGACATATTAGGAATACAGGCAGAAAAGAAAGATGGAAACATAACAAAAGGAGAATTAAAAACTGTATTAGATACGTATTTTAAAACTGTACCAGACGATTATACAACAGAAACAGTATTAGAAACAAAAAACGAATATGGAAATCATGAAATAGCAGTATCAGAAATATACAATGGAAATTTAGGAGAAACACAAGAAGTTATTTCTAAAACAGAATCTTTTGTGGGATATTATGCAGATATAGATGGAGATAAAACAATAGATGGAATTATCTATGCAGATTTGACACAAGGAAATACAAAAGATGGACAATGGACAGATTCTGATGGTAATTATGAAATTCCAAAAGTAGAAAGTGGACTAAAAGATTATTATATAAGTGATACAAATTATAATGGGCCATTTGGAGAAAAAGATGTACTATCACCAACAGGAAGTGGAGCAGATAGATTTTATGTAATGGCATTATCAGATATTGATGCAAATACACATTATTGGTATTATAACGCTTATGGAAATATGAGTGATTATGATACAACGACATCTGGAGATTTTGGAACAGGAAGAGCAAATACTGAAACAATGATTTCAAAGTGGAATAATAGCGGATATGGAGAACAAAATGCTAATGATATGTGGGGGTTGATACAAAATGAAGTAGAAAATGGATGGTTTGTACCATCTAGAGGAGAATGGGCAGCTTTTGCGGAAGAATTAGGAATAACAAAATCTAATTATACAAACTTTGGTCTTAGCCATTGGTACTGGTCTTCTTCACAGAACCTTTCGGGCAACGCGTATTACGCGGACTTCGGCGATGGGTATATCGACGACTTCTATGTGGATAACAGCACCTATGTTCGCCTGAGCACGACTTTCTAATTTTGGAAAAAATTAGAAAAACAAAAAACACGTTATGTAAATAACGTGTTAATATTCAAACCGAGAGAAGCTTCGTAAGAAGCTCTCGGTTTGAATAAATATTTTAGATTATGAGGAAAGAAATAAATATGGAAAAACAAAGTAAACCAAGAAACAATCATTGGACTCAATCTAAAATTGATAATGCAAGCAAAAAAATTAATCAGGAAATATATAAAAGAAATCGACAAGCTCCAATACAGTTAAAGATGGATGATTTAGCAATTTTTATAAATGATAAAATTACTAAAAGGGGAATTGCTAAAGGTTTAGTTTCTGTTCAAGAAGACTTGAATAAAAATATTCTTGAAGCTGAAAAGAATACAGTAAAAGTGCTTTTGATGTCAGATTCAGAAGAACAGTATAAATGTCTCATGAAAGTAAAACAAATTATGAGAGTTGAAATATGGACGGATATAAGATTTTTAATGATAAATAAGGCTATAACTCCGGGAGAAATAACGGAATTAATTAGAAAACAATTAGCAGTTGATAAGGATTTAGATAGATGGCTAACAGGAATACAGAAAGCTATATCCGCCAAAGAGTAAGGTTAGCAAACTTTTATTAATTAAATAATAAATAATATTAAATAGAAGATGGTACACTTTTTTTAAGGTACCTTCTTTTTTTTAGGAAAAGTTTCATATCCTTATGGCTATCAAAAGCCTAAAAAAACAATAATTATACGAACATATCAAAAAGCTAAAGAAATTCAATATAAGGATGTAAATGATTTATTGGCAAGAACAAATTCCCAAATTGGAACATTAAAAAAATATAATTGTAGAAGACTAATATTAAATTATGCCGAAATTCTAAAAGAAAAAGTACCAAATTTAATATTTTTTGATAATGAACAATTTAAGTTTAAACGTGTTATAGATAATTAATATATTTAACAATTTAGTAATACAAATTAGAATAAAGTCAATAATTATTCATGATTTAATTTTATCGTTACAAGAAAGATATTGCTAAAACTCAAAAAAGTTATGATATGCACAACAAAACAATATAAATTTGCACAATAAAAATACAAAAATATGCACAACAAAATAGTATAAATTCGCACAATGACATTGATAAAAATAAACATTTATGATAAAATATAAATGTGAGGTGGTTGTATGAAATTAACCAAAAAAGGATATCGCGAAAGATTAATAGATAAAACAATAGAGGAAAACTTAA
This sequence comes from uncultured Clostridia bacterium, assembly GCA_944386205.1. Taxonomy (GTDB): domain Bacteria; phylum Bacillota; class Clostridia; order TANB77; family CAG-508; genus CAG-269. Next base: position 3,138 of record CALXAE010000086.1, on the reverse strand, counting down.
AAATATTTGGAGCGATTAGTATTGAAGGACCAAAATGGTGTGGAAAAACATGGACGTCATTAAATCACTCAAATAGTGTAGTTTATCTAAATAATACGGCAGATAATTTTAGAGAAAAACATCTAGCTGAAATGGATGTAAATTTAATACTAAATAAAGAAAAACCAGAGCTTATAGATGAATGGCAAGAAGTTCCAGCTGTATGGGATGCTATAAGATTTCAATGTGACCAAGATAAAGAAAAAGGAAAATATATATTAACAGGTTCTGCAACACCTGTAACAACACAAATTCACCATTCAGGAGCTGGCAGAATTTGCAAGATGAAAATGTATACAATGTCTTTATATGAATCAGGAGATTCAACGGGGGAAGTATCTTTAAAGGATTTATTTGAAGGAAAAGTACAAAATAAATTGGTTAAAAAGACGGAATTGAAAACGCTTGCAGACTTAATTGTAAGAGGTGGTTGGCCAGAAACTATAGATTCAAGCATAGAAGGAGCAAGAAGAATAACAAGAAGTTATATTGAGGCAATATTAGATAAAGACATTTCAGAAGTAGATGGAGTAAAAAGGGATAAAAACAAAATGGAAATGCTTTTAAGGTCTCTTGCTAGGAATGAAAGTACGATTTCAACAAATAGCGTTCTAGTAAAAGATATTGGGGATAATGCTACTGAGGAAGAATTAAATGTTAGTAGAAATACAGTTGCAGATTATTTAGATATATTAGATAAATTGCATTTGATAGAAAACCAAAATTCATTTATGTATAAAATACGTTCAAGAGCTAATGTGGGAAAAATAGCAAAAAGACATTTTGTTGATCAATCTTTAGGGTGTGCAATTTTGAATATAACTCCCAATAAGTTAATGAATGATTTAGAAACATTTGGCTTTTATTTTGAAGCATTGTGTGAAAGAGATTTAAGAATATATGCGGAAAGTTTGGATGCAAAATTATATCATTATAGAGAAAATACTAGTGGATTGGAAGTAGACGCAATAGTAGAAATTGCGGATGGAGAATATGGAGCAATAGAAATAAAATTAGGTTCAAATCAAGAAGAAGAGGCAGCTAAAAATTTAAAGAAATTTTATGATTCAGTAGAAGTGAAGCCGAAATTCATGTGCATAATTTGTGGACTATATGATGCAGTAGTAAAAAGACCTGATGGAATTTATGTATTGCCAATTACGGCGTTGAAAAATTAAAGAATGTGAACGGATAGGGACGTGTGAAATCGTTCAATTCTTGAACGATTTGGCATGTCTCCAACATTCAGAATTTTAAACAATAAATAGAAGGAGATAAAAAAATGAAATTACATGTTGTATTAGTAGAACCAGAAATACCTCAAAACACAGGAAATATTGCAAGAACATGTGCAGCTATCGGAGCTAAATTGCATTTAGTACATCCTTTAGGATTTAGCATTTCAGAAAAAGCAGTTAAGAGAGCAGGACTAGATTATTGGGATAAAGTAGAGATAGAGGAACACATATCTTTTAAAGAATTTTTAAATAAATATAAACCAGAAGAAAATAATATGTTTTTTGTAACCACAAAAGGAAAGCATGTGTATTCTGAACCAGATTTTAAAAATATGGAAGAAATTTTTGTATTGTTTGGAAAAGAGACAAAAGGTTTGCCAGAAGATATTTTACAAAAATACATAGATAAAACGATTAGAATTCCTATGAGGCCAACTTTAAGGTCATTAAATTTATCTAATTCTGTTTCTATTGTTGTTTATGATATTTGCAGACAAAAAGATTTTGAGGGATTAGAAGAAATTAGCAGTTATTTTGACTAAGATGAAACTCAAAGTTTTTAATAAAAACATGAAAAACCATTGAAAAAAATTGTAATAAACTATATAATAAGCTAAAACACGTAAGATAAAGGAGAATACAAATGAACGCATTTGGGTTTGTACCAGAAGGATGGAACGAAACTGTAGAAAACTTTGACATACAAAAAATACAAGAATACAAAAATGAAAATAAGACAATGCAAGGAATTGTACAAAGCTGTGATGAACAATACAATTTACATATAAAATTAGGAAATACAATCGAGGGAATAATTCCTAGAAACGAAGTAGAAGATTTGTCAGAAGGCTTACCAGATGAAAGATTATGTACTGGAAAAGTACATAAATATGTACAATTTAAAATTGAAAACATAGAAAATGATAATACAGTAATTTTATCAAGAAAAAGTGTCCAACAAGAAGCTTTAGAATATGTAAAAAATCAAATGCAAGTAGGACAAATAGTTACAGGAATTGTAAAAAATATTAGGTCTTATGGTGCTTTTATAGAAATTGGTGGCGGAATTGTAGGACTAGCACATATCGAAGATTTATCAGTGGCAAGAATAAAGACACCTTATGAAAGACTAAAAATTGGACAAAAAGTAAATGTTGTGGTAAAATCTATAGATAGATGTACTGGAAAAATAAACTTGTCATATAAAGAAACTTTAGGAACATGGGAAGAAAATGCTGAAAAATTTTCAACTGGTATGAAGGTTCCAGGCATCATCAGAGAAACAGAAAAAAATAAAAATGGTATTTTTATCGAATTAACACCAAACTTAGTGGGAATGGCAGAATATTCTGAAGGTTATGAGTATGGACAAAAAGTAAATGTATATATCAAAAAAATAGATAGTCAAAAGAAAAAAGTAAAATTACTTATAGAAAAATAAAAAGTATTAAGTTTATAATTAAAAAAAATAGATAATTCTAAATTTAAGGGGGAAATAAAAAATGGTAGAAGATAATGAAATCAAGGCACAAGTATCTCCATTTGCCATAAGAGAAGGTGAAATTAAAACTTTTGACGGAAAAGATGGGTATGTGTCAATGAATCAAATCGTACACAAGATAAACATTGGACATATTAATGAAATCCATTTTGCAATTTTAGACTTAGTAAATGAATTTGAATTTATTACATCAAGACAGTTATATCAAATGCTAGAAATTAAGGGAATTGACCCAAAATCACAAGACAAATTAAACAACAAGTTAGATCAATTAGTAAAATCTAAAATTTTAACAAGATATTACTTTACTTCTGATGAAGGTAAAGGAATTTATAGAATTTATTGCTTAGAGAAGATGGG
>CALXAE010000085.1 GCA_944386205.1 uncultured Clostridia bacterium | reverse complement strand
AAAGTATTGAATGGGATGCTGCTAGTAGTGAAAAAAATGGTTATGAAGATTTTATGCTAAAAGAAATTCATGAACAACCAACTGCTATTCGTGAAACTATTGGTGCCAAATTTAGTGAAGATTCCAAATGTGAATTTGAAGAATTAAACTTTACAAAAGACTATTTATCAAGTCTAAATAAAATACACATCATTGCTTGCGGTACAGCAATGCATGCTGGATTAGCAGGAAAAAATATTATGGAGAAACTTTGCAAAATCCCAACTGAAGTAGATGTCGCTTCTGAATTTAGATATCGAGATCCATTAATTGATGATAAAACTTTATGTATCTTTATTTCTCAATCTGGAGAAACCGCAGATACAATTGCTGCATTAAAATTATCAAAACAAAAAGGAGCTAAAACACTTGCCATATCAAATGTTATAGGCAGTTCTATTACAAGAGAAGCAGATTATTCAATTTATACACATGCAGGGCCAGAAATCGCTGTTGCTTCTACAAAAGCATATACATCACAAGTTGTTTTAATGGTTATATTGGCTATCTACTTTGCAGAAATTTTAGGAAAAAATTCTGAGGAATTATATGAATTAAAAAAAGAAATTTTAGACTTACCTGGAAAAATTGAAGAATGTTTAAAATTAGAAGATGTTATTAAACAATTTTCAAAAAGAATTTACCAAGAAAAAGATATTTTCTTTATTGGTAGAGGTATAGATGAAACTGTTGCAAAAGAAGGTTCTTTAAAACTAAAAGAAATCTCATATATTCACTCAGAAAGCTATGCAGCTGGAGAATTAAAACATGGACCAATCGCTTTAATTGAAAAAGACGTAACTGTCGTTGGTATTATGACAGAACCAACATTGGTTGAAAAAACAGTTAGCAATCTTCAAGAGGTTATCACACGTGGTGCTAAAACCTTAATTATTACTAACCAAAAAATCGATAAATCTATGTTTGATACAGTATTAGAAATACCAGAAACAAATCCTTTTGTTTCCTCAATATTATCTATTATTCCTTTGCAATTATTAGCTTACTATATTTCAAAAGAAAAAGGATTAGATGTAGATAAACCAAGAAATCTTGCAAAGTCTGTAACTGTCGAATAAAATTAAGACAATTGGGGCCAGGTAAAAATTGTAGCTTTACCTGGCCTTTTTTGTCGATTTTTGTATTATCCTATTAACAACTTCACAATAATTAAACAAACTGCTCCAGGTAATCCTAACAATCCTATAATAATGCTATTAACAATATTTAATCCTATATGAAATCCAAAATTCGCCCCTATCAAATTAATAACATAAATGACAATTCCACCAAATATGGAATTTATAATTAACTTTAAAATTTTTTTAATTGGAACAATAAAAATTCTACCAATAATAAATATAAAACAAATGCAAGCCAAATATGTAATGATATTTAAATCCATTTTCCCCTCCAATTTTTAACACATAAAATTCTTTTACTAATTACTATGCTAAAAATTGGACAAATAGACCTATCCTACTTCTTCATCCAGACAAATCTAGCTTCGTAAGAACATTTTTACTATATATAATTTGTTAAGGAAGCGTAAAGATTTGTCGACGCGAAAAATTGCAAAGCAATTTTTCTGTGCAACGTTCTTTCTAGTTAAATAGAAAAAGTATTTTTTTATTTAACTAGAAAGTCTAAATTTTATATCATTAATCATGTCCACTGTAATCCCTTTCATTTTCGCCATCTTAATTAAATAGTTTAACTTTGCTTGGTTAGCTTTCATCTGATAGATATAGTAATCTACCAAATCATCTTGTGCATATTCAAAATTTCTATCCACATTTTTTAAGTCTCTTCTTGTATTAATAATATTTTTTATTAACTCTATTTCTTTTTCTCTTTCATCTAAATTTTCTAATTCACTTTCTTGCATATACCCATCTAACATAAAAATCCTCCCTTTTTGCACTTTTGCCATAATAGTATATTCAATTATCTTGTTTTTATACTAAAAATATCCAATTAGGAACGTTTCATTTTTTGTCCAAAAGGAAACGTCCCCAATTGGACACAAAGTTAAATAAATTTCGTCAAAAGTCTTGTTTTTTTAGCCATTTTGTAGGATAATATATATGTATGAGTTTATTTTTTGAAAGGATAATATAAATGAAGCTAATCGATAAATTTTTAAAGAAATTAAATGTAAGCAGAAATACATTTGCAACATATATTTTAACATTATTAACCGTATATTTAGCCGTAGATAGAATTGTTGAAATGCTTCTTATGATATTTACTGGTGTATCTTATTCTTATTGGGGCCCTATACAATATACATTAGCTTTGGCCTGTCCTATATTTGCTTTCTTGTTTTCAGGTCAATCTGAGTTTGCAACATCCAATATGAAAAAGGTCTACATATTCTATGTATATGTTGTTGGCTTATATATCATTGCAATTTCCATGTTTACTCAATGGCTAAACATGGGTGCATGGTTACTACTTCTATCAGTTCCAAATTACGTAGAAATTATTACAGAATTTTCTGATATTGTAAAACCTGCTTTTATTAGTATTTCACTTTATTTACCTCTAGTTACCATTTTCCCATTATTCAAATGGTTGTATATGGGTATTAATGATAACCTAGATCAAATTCGTTCTATTTGGGATTACAAAGGTATTAATTTATCAGATCAGAAAAAAGACAGAGGCGAATATACCTGTGAAGTATTTTTATGTACAGATGATGATTATGGTAAAAATATTATCATTCCCGAAGTTTCTAGGTATTTATCATTATTTGTTTGTGGTGGTTCAGGAACAGGAAAAACATCTTTAATCTTTGAACCTATGATTGCTAGAGATATTGAGAAAAAATACTTTTTTAGAGAAGTTTCTAAAGAAATGGGCTTTACTGCTCTAAAAACAGGTATTGCACATTTAAAGAGACCATATGATAATGATTACTTAAATGAAAACTTTAAATTAGAAATGCTGATCCCTGCCGAAGGTAAAGAGGCTGTTTATAATGCCTACATGAAAAAAATGATTTTAGGAACATTAAATGGAGAAAATGTATATAAAAATATAGGATTAGAAATCATGTCTCCAGATTATGAATTAATAGATCATATGACACAAGTTTGTGAAAATTATGGATTTAAATATAACATGATTGACCCTTCTAATCCAAATTCTATGGGATTAAATCCATTTGTATATGATAACCCAACTAAAATTGCAATTACAATTTCTTCTGCTTTAAAAGCAATGTATAATAATATACATGATGAAGTTGAAGATGCTTATAGGGAAGATTTTATCATTCAAGCTATCGAAAATTTGGCTATTATATTGAAAGAAATGTACCCTAGAATGAATGAAGGTGCTCTTCCAAATATGGAAGATATGCTTAAAATGTTTACGAATTTTGAACTAATTGAAAAAATGTGCGAAATCTTAGCACATGATGAAGAACTAAAAGAAAAATATGCTATACAACTTGCTTATTTCAGAAAATGTTTCTATAAAGATGGTAGTGCTAGAGCACAGACAGAAAAAGATATCTATGCTGCTGTAACACAATTAGACAATCTTTTAAGATTGCCTGGCGTTAAATCTATACTATGTAATAGATTTAATAATATAGATTTTGACAAAGCACTTGCTGATGGAGATATCACTTTTGTATGTACTAGACGAGGAGACTTAGGATCATCTACACATCAAGCTTTTGGATTATTCTTCTTAATATCAATGCAAAATGCAGTATTAAGAAGACCAGGTGGAGAAAACTCAAGAGTTCCTAACTTCTTGTATATTGATGAATTTCCTGACTTTATTTGCAAGGCAACAGAAGCAATTTTCACAATGTATAGAAAATATCGTGTTGGAACAATTATTTCAGCTCAAAACTTAGCACAATTAGCAACAACAAAAGCCAAAGAGAATTTAAGAAATACTATTTTATCTAACTGTTCAAACAAAGTATTTACCGGTAATGCGGTTATAAAAGAACTAGAATGGTGGGTAGCTGAATTTGGATCACATAGAGAATGGACTTATAAAGTTGATATGGACACCGATAAAATGTCATATACAAATAAAATGGGCGATGTAAAATGGGCATATGTTGACTACTTTACACCAGGAAAATTACAAGGTATGCTTACTGATAAAAAATGTGCATATAAAGTAAAAGATATTGGTGGACGTTTAATGGTAGGACCTGGTAGATTTGATTATTTAAGTTCAAAATATAAAGAAAAACAAAAAATTAAAACTTTTGATTTTGGAAAATATTCAGACGGTGTTACTACTGCAACTGAAGATGATACATCATCTAAGAAAAAATTTGATTTAAAAAATCTAGATTTTGAAGATGAAAGACATGAAATCAATCCTATTCAAACAGACACCACAGATTCTAAATATTTCTTTGATAATGATGATGCTGTTGTTATTAATTTTAAAAGAAATGAGAAAAAATAATTGAAACATTATATAGAAATTTAAGCGAATTAAAGACTTACTATTAATCTATTCAAAAGATTTTAGTAAGTCTTTTTTTACTTTAAATCGTCAAGCCAATCAATTCTAATATGATACCAGAAACAACACCTATTGCATATAAAAGAACTGTAATTTTAATATTTTCTTTAATACCTTTATTAGTTCTAAATAATACTGCAAGTCCTACTCCTGCTCCTACAAGTAATCCTGCAATCATTGTTCCTACAGAAATTATATTTTCTAAATACATTTGTGTAATAATTACAGAAGAAGCACAATTTGGAATAAGACCGATTAATCCAGAAATGATTGGTCCTAATATTGGTCTATCTAGCATAAATGAAGCAATTGTTTCCTCTCCAATCCCATAAATAGCTATATTAATAACCAATGTAATGATAAAGATAAATATAAAAATATTTACTGTATGTTTTAAAGCAGATTTCCAGATACCATGTTCGCAATGACAATGCTCTTTTTCGCATAAATCGATGATTTTTTCTTCCTCTTCTTTTCCTCTATTTTTCAATCGTATAACTAGATCAATTAAGAATCCTGCAACCATACCAATAATCAATTTAATAGCCAATATTTTAATAATGACATCTAAGGCTACTCCTTCTGATAAGAAGATTGGTAACATCTCATCTGATGTAGATAAATATACAGCAATTAATGTTCCTAATGTAATTACTCTTGCAGCATATAAATTGGTTGCAGATACAGAAAATCCACATTGCGGAACAATACCTAATAATGCACCAAAAAATGGTCCAAATTTTCCTGATTTCTTTATTGTTTCTTTTGTTTTTTCTTTTGTTTTATGTTCTATGTATTCCATTAATAAATAGGTAAGAAATAGAAATGGGATTAATCTTACACTATCTATTATTGTATCTTCTAATATTTCTAGCATTTCATCCTCCTTTTACATTTGTATGATATATATTACCATAAATTTGGAAAAATTTCAATTAATTAGTCCATTTTTATTTTTATAATTCATGAATTTCATCTTCTGTCAATCCTGTTACTTCTTGTATAAA
>CALXAE010000084.1 GCA_944386205.1 uncultured Clostridia bacterium | reverse complement strand
GAAATGGATAAAGTTATAATGGATTTACCAGTAAAACCAGAAAATGCTAAAAAAGTATTAGATGTATTGTATGATGAACCAATTGTTTCAAGAAAGAAAATATTAGAGTTAATAGATATAAAACCAACAACTTTAAATGTATGTATTAATGCATTAAAAGAAAAGAATATTATTATAGAAACAACTGGATATAGTAGAAATCAAGTATTTGCTTTTCAAAAATATATTGATTTGTTTTTAAAATAAAAATTATAAAACGGAAAATATTAAAAAATCGTTCTATAAAAATTTATAGCACGGAAAATTGAAAAAATCCGTGCTATAAATTTTTATAGAACGAAAAGATGGAAAAATCCGTGCTATAAAATTTCATAGGACGAAAAAATCAAAAAATTCGTCTTATAGATTTTTGAAAGTAAAAAATCAAAAAATTTTGAATTTTAAATATACAATATATAATTTCTAAAAGGCAGGAAAGAGATACAACTTAATCGGAAGTGTTTAGAAAGCACTTCCTTTTTTTAGTACTTTATGATAAAATGTTGTCAAATAAATAGTATGGAGATTATAGCTAAAAATTTGAATATAAATGTTATAGATTTAGAATTATCTAATTTTATAAAATAAATATTTTCGAATGAGGAAGAATTTTATGAAAATAGCAATTATTTCAGATATACATGGAAATTTGGAAGCACTAAAAGCTACATTAAAAGATATAGAAAAAAGAAAAGTAGATAAAATAATATGCTTAGGGGATATAATAGCAAAAGGTGTACATCCTAAAGAATGTATAGAATTAATAAGAGAAAAATGCGAAATTGTATTACAAGGAAATTGTGATTTGCATTTTTCACTAGAATATACTAATATTAATGAAATGCCTGAGCAAGAACAAAAAAGAATAAAGTGGAATCAATCATTAATAGAGAAAGAAGATCGAAAATATTTATTAAATTTGCCATTTTCTTATGAATTTTATATGAGTGGAAGTTTAGTAAGATTATTCCATGCAACACCAATTGTTAATAATAAAGCAATATTAAATGTTGACAGGATTGAAACAAAATATCAAATGTTTTTACCGAGTAAAAATACAATATCGCAAAAAGAAGCCGATGTTGTAATATATGGACACATTCATCATCTGGTGTTAGATGGAGAAGGAAATCCAACAGGAGAAATAATGGAAAAATATGATAAAAAAGTTTTTGAGAGAGGATTTTACCATCTGGGTTCAGATGTATGGATAATAAACAGTGATAACAAAATATTAATTCAAAAAAGATCATCGCTAAAAAGATTAGAACCAAATGTATGGGCTATGACAGGTGGTTCAGTTATATTAGGAGAAAATTCCTTAACAACTATTGTTAGAGAAGCAAAAGAAGAATTAAATATTGAAATTGATGCAAATGATTTGAAATTAATTACAAAGTTTAAAACAAGGAATGTATGGATTGATACATACATTTTAAAGTGTGACTATGATATATCTAAAATGAGATTTCAAGAAGAGGAAGTATCAGATGCTAAGTGGGCAACTTGGGAAGAAATTGATGATTTAGTAAAGAAAGGCCAGTTTATTAAACATAGATGGGAATTTGTAAAGCAATTTCTAAAAGAGGAATTTGATAAAAATGATAAAAATGAAAAAAATTAATATTAGGGAGAGTTCATATTATGAAAATAGGAATAGATATAGATGGAGTAATATTAGATTATGAAAGAGTCTTGAAAACATATGGTGATTTATATGATTTTATAGAACTAAAGAAAAATGGAATTATTAATAGAAACGAACATTATTTAAGAAATAGATATAACTGGACAGAAGAGGAAAGAATGAATTTTGTTAATAAATACTTTTTAAAATTATCAAAGCAAACACCTTTAATACCAGGTGCAAAAGATGTAATAAATATGTTGAAAAAAGAAGGAAATGACCTAATTATCATATCTGCAAGAGGCGGAATGGTAGAAGAAATGAAGGATGTTGCAATACAAAAGTTTAATGAAGAAGGTATATCTTTTAATAAATATTATTGGAAACAAGATGATAAGCTGGAAGTTGCACAAAAAGAACATATTGATTTTATGATAGATGATTCATATGATGTTTGCAAAAAGTTATCAACAAATGGAATTAAAACGATTTATTTCAGAGACAAAGAAATGAAAAAACTAGAACAAAATAAATATTTAAAAGAAGTAAGCAATTGGGGAGAAATATACAGATATATAAAGCAATGTGATATGTAATACATATAAGAATTGCGCTTGAACTGTAAATAATATGGAGGAAAGAATAATGAAAATCTTAATAGGAACAAAAAATCCAGGAAAAATACAAGGAGCAAAAGAGGCATTTGAAAAATATTTTGACGATATTCAAATAGAAGGAATAGCTGTAAACTCAGATGTAAGTGATCAACCATTAAACAAAGAAGTATTTCAAGGGGCCAAAAATCGTGTAAAGAACTTAAAAGAATATGCAAAAAATAACAATATATATGCTGATTTTTATATTGCCAGTGAAGGTGGAATTCAAAACTTATTATGTGATGAATGGATAGAATTTAATGCAGCAGTAATTGAAGACAATAGTGGACTAAGCAGTGTAGGGACAAGCCAAGGTTTTCCAATACCAGATAAATATATGAAAGAAATTCAAGAAACAGAACTTGGAAAAGTCATGGACAGGATTTTTAATGGAAATGAACTAAATAAAGGGCAAGGAGGAATAAATTTATTAACACATGGAGAATTAACAAGAATAGATCTAACAAGAAATGCTTTTATTGTAGCATTAACGAAATATATAAATGGAGATTTATGGAAATAAACTAATATAATATCGTAAAAAATAAAAATCCAGAACAAACTATTGATAATTAAGATAATATATGATATATCTGAATTAACTACTAATGATAAATATAAAAATAGATAAACACAATAATATTGTGAAAAAAAGAGGTAGTTAAGATGGAATTAAATATAAAAGAACCAAAAGATATCAATCAATTAGATGAAGTACTAAAAAGAACTTATAACATACCAAACAATTATCAAATATGTGTAGAAAATAATATTTTAGCAACAAATGGGAAATGGTTATTGAAACAACAAACAGCCCAAGATAAAAGAATATTCTATGAAGGTTTTTCAGGAATAGTAAATAGAGAAAATAACGGAGCAAGTTTTAAAAGTGAGGTAAGAAAGTTAACAGAAAATTACAAAGGCGGAATAGATATAGATGTAAAACAATTATTATATGCATCTTTAGAAGAAAATGGAGAGAGCGCACAGCCATGTGTTACTTTATCATTTGCTTCAATAATGGACGGGAGTAATGTGGCCGATTTTTCCCAATGGAAAGAAAAAGGGTTTACATGGTGCGACATAGAAAAAATTGATAGAGCAAAGTTAACACCTAGTACAAGTTTTGCATATGGAAAAATAAGACAAGAGTGGGATAGAATAAAAACTATGTTAAAACCTTATAGCCAATTTAATCAAAAGATGTTTGAACAATATTTCTTTTATGGAATGGAAAATAGGCAAACATTATTGGAAGGAATTATTTATTATACGAATGAAGCATTGACTGAAAAATATTTAGCATTAGAAGGTGGAGAGAGATTCCCTTCAACAGATGAAAAAATAGAGATTTGGAAGAGAAAGGCAATTACAAATTATGCACAATTATATAAATTTCTTAACATAGCAGAGGGAGAAGATACTAGATTTGATTTTAATTTGGATTTTCAAGAAAGAAAAGAAGTAGAAGAAAATGTAGGTGCAGTAATACAAAATTTAATAAAGAATGAGAAATTACTATTTTTTAAACGAGGCATTTTTTATAAACAAGACGCTCAAAAAGAAGAAGAAAAGTTCAAAACATTTGATGTATTACATGGGTTTACTTGGACAAAAAATGTATATACAATTCTACAACAATTAGGATTTATGGAAAGAAGAAATTATCATGAATATTATGGAAAATGGTTACAAGCTAAGATTAGTAGACTAAGAATAAGTGGCAAATATCCACCTGAAAAATTAGAAGAATTACAAGATTTTTATGTAAGACATTTTGAGAATGATCAAAAGAGAGAAAAAAAACAAAATGTACAAAAATAAAAATAAAAAGATAACATAAAATGAAAGAAATGTTTGACCAAAGACCTTTTATGCTATATAATAGTAGTGCAGTGTAAATATTTAAGCCGAAATAGAATAAATTGTAAAAATTTAAGGAGGTAATTATGAAAGCATTAATTAGCGTTTCAGACAAAAGCGGAATAGTAGAATTTGCAAAAGAATTAGAAAAATTAGGAATTGAGATTATATCAACAGGAGGAACATACAAAAAGCTAAAAGAAAATGATGTAAAAGTAACAGAAATCTCTGATTATACAGGATTTCCAGAATGTTTAGATGGAAGAGTAAAAACACTTCATCCAAAAGTGCATGCAGGAATATTAGCAATGAGAAGCAATCCAAACCATATGAAACAATTAGAAGAATTAAATGTAGATACAATTGATTTTGTTGTTGTTAACTTATATCCATTTAAACAAACAATATTAAAAGAAGGTGTAAAAAGAGAAGAAGCAATCGAAAACATAGACATTGGTGGACCTACTATGCTTAGAAGCGCTGCTAAAAATTACCAAGATGTTACAGTTATAACAGACCCAAATGATTATGAAAAAGTATTAACAGAATTAAAAGAAAATGGACAAGTATCACTAGATACAAAATTCTATTTAATGAATAAAGTATTTGAACATACAGCAAGTTATGATGCCATGATATGTAAATACTTAAAAGAAGAAAGAAAAGATAATTCATTACCACAAGAATTAACCTTAACATATGAAAAAGTAGAAGAAATGCGTTATGGAGAAAATCCACATCAAATTGGTGCATTATATAAAGAAATTGGAAAATGTGAAGGTTCTCTAACAATTGCAAAACAATTAAATGGAAAACAATTATCATTTAATAATATTAATGATACAAATGGTGCATTAGAATTATTAAAAGAATTTGATGAACCAACTGTTGTTGCTTGTAAACATGGAAATCCATGTGGAGTAGGAAGTAGTAGTGATATTTATGAAGCATGGAAAAAAGCTTTTGAAGCTGACAAAACTTCAATCTTTGGAGGAATTGTTGTAGCAAATAGAGAAATTACAAAAGCAATTGCACAAGAAATGAAAGAAATATTCTTAGAAGTAATTGTTGCTCCATCATATGAACCAGAAGCTTTAGAAATATTACAAACAAAGAAAAATGTAAGAGTATTAGAATTACCATCTATTACAGTAAAACAACCAGAAAATGCTTTAGATATTAAGAAAATCAATGGTGGAATTATTGTACAATCAATTGATTCAAAATTATTAGATGATTATAAAGTGGTAACAGATAGAAAACCAACAGATAAAGAATTAGAAGATATGTTATTTACATGGAAAATTGTAAAATATGTAAAATCAAATGGAATTGCACTTGGAAAAGATAAACAATCAATCGGAATTGGACC
>CALXAE010000083.1 GCA_944386205.1 uncultured Clostridia bacterium | reverse complement strand
ACCCAACCACATTTTTCGCAATAAACCATAGGAATTGGTTCACCCCAATAACGTTGTCTAGAAAATACCCAATCACGTAATTTATAATTTACTTGTTTTTTACCAATATGATTATCTTCTAAGTATGAAATTACTTTTTTCTTAGCATCTACAACAGATAAATCATTTAAAAATCCTGAATTAATTAATATACCAGTTTCAACATCAGTAAATGCTTCTTTATCAATATCACAATCTATACTAGAATCAACAGGCTTAATAACTTGAACAATTGGTAAATTGAATTTTTTTGCAAATTCATGGTCACGTGTATCATGTCCAGGTACAGCCATAATAGCTCCAGTACCATAGGTTATTAAAACATAATCAGAAATCCAGATAGGAATTTCTTCATTTGTTAATGGATTAATTGCTTTAATTCCTTTAATTTCGCAACCTGTTTTTTCCTTATTTAATTCTGCTCTCTCAAAATCAGATTTTAAAGAAGCTTGGCGTTTATATTCTTCAATTTCATCCATATTGGTAATTTTAGCAGAAAGTTTATCAATCATATGATGTTCAGGAGCAACTACCATATATGTAGCACCAAATAAAGTATCTGGTCTAGTAGTATAAACTGTTAATGTTTCATCAGAATCAGCAATTTTAAATGTAACTTCTGCGCCTTCAGAACGACCAATCCAATTAATTTGTTGAGCTTTAATTTTATCTAAGAAATCTACATCATCTAAATCATCAATTAATCTTTGCGCATATTCTGTTATTTTTAACATCCATTGGCTTTTTTCCTTTTGAACAACAGGACTACCACATCTCTCACAAACACCATTAACAACTTCTTCATTTGCAAGACCAACCTTACAACCTGTACAGAAGTTTATAGGCATAGTTGCTTTATATGCTAAACCATGTTTATATAATTGAATAAAAATCCATTGTGTCCATTTATAATATTCTGGATCAGTAGTATTAATTTCTCTTGACCAATCAAAAGAAAAACCAATAGATTTTAATTGCTCTCTAAAATGTGAAATATTTTTCTCGGTTGTAATTTTTGGATGTATATGATTTTTAATAGCATAGTTTTCGGCAGGTAATCCAAAAGCATCAAAACCAATAGGAAATAATACATTATATCCTTGCATTCTTCTCTTTCTTGCAATAATATCTAATGCAGTATAACTTCTTGGGTGTCCAACATGAAGACCTTGACCTGATGGATAAGGAAATTCTATTAGACCAAACCATTTTTTCATTGTAAAATCATCTTTCGCATTAAAAGTTCCTTCTTGATACCATTTATCTTGCCATTTTTTCTCAATTTCTTTAAAGTTATAACTCATGCTTTTCATCCGCCCTTTCAAATGTTTTATAAACCGTATTATATAACAAAAAACTAAGAGTTTCAAGACATTTTTGCCTTAAATCTTTCATTTTAAGCAAATACTGTTACAATTCACAGTTTAAAAAAACACTTTATAGAATGTTGATATATAAATATTTTTTTTCAAATTCTCGGCTACCCTCCATTCCCGTTTAACAAATTCTAAAGATAAAACCACAACAATACCCGAAGACAGGACCCTTTATGGTTTTATCTTAAGAATTTGTAAAACTATTCCGGTCACATTCGAATTTTCAAAAAATATTTATATATCAACATTCTTATTAATACTCATCTATAAACTGTGATTTATAACGAAAACATGATACTTGAAATACTGATATAAAAATGTTAGAATTGCAAAAGAGGTGTAAACGATATGAAAAATTTAGAGCAAGCAGAGGAGCTTTTTATAAATTATACAAAACAATTTGATTTGGAAAATATCAGATTAAAGCAAAAACAGAAACATTCTTTAAGAGTTAGGGATATTTCTAAAAAAATTGCTAAAAATCTGAAACTAGAAGATAAAGACATACAGTTAGCAACATTAATAGGATTATTACATGATATTGGAAGATTTGAGCAATTTACTGAGTATGGTACTTTCAGAGATAGAGAAAGTGTTGATCATGGAGATTTAGGTGTAGAGATATTGAAAAAAGATAATTACATACAAGAATATGTGAAAAGTGAAGATGATATTAATATCATATATTTGGCAATTAAAAATCATAATAAATATCAAATAGAAACAGGCCTAAATGATAGAGAAAATCAATTTTGTAAGATCATAAGAGATGCTGATAAAATAGATATATTTTATGAAACTTCAGAAATTTTTTATACAAAAAAAGAAATAGAAGAAATTGAACAATCAGAAATTACAGATGAAATTTTAGTTAAGATGTATGAGAAAAAGCCAATTAATAGGAACCAGTTAAAGAAAAAAGGAAAATTAACACAAGTATTAGTTATGCTAGCATTTTTATTTGATATGAACTATATAGCATCTTATGAAATTATTTATCAAGAGGATTATATTAATAAAATCTTTCAAAGATTTGATTTTAAAGATAAACATACAAAGATGGAAATGCAAAAAATACAAGCATTTCTAAACCAGTATATTAAGGACAAAATATCAAGTCTATAAATATATGAAAAAGTCAATTTATGCATGAGTTTATGGGTGAAAACTTATAAAAACCTAAATATATAGTAAGGAAAGAAATTCAAAATTGAGCAAGAAATTAATTATAACAGAAAAGCCATCAGTAGCAATGGAATTTGCAAAAGCATTAAAAATAACGACAAGTAGAAAAAATGGATATTTAGAATCTAATGATTGGATTATAACTTGGTGTGTTGGACATCTAGTAACAATGAGCTATCCAGAAAAATATGATGAAAAATTAAAATTTTGGAGATTAGACACATTGCCATTTATTCCAGAAGAGTGGAAATATGAAATTATCCCACAAGTGCAAAATCAATTTAACATTGTACAACAATTATTGCAAAGAGAAGATGTTGAAGAAATATATAATGCAGGGGACTCTGGAAGAGAAGGAGAATACATACAAAGACTAGTTTTCATGATGGCAAAGCCAAATCCAAAAGCGAAAATGAAAAGAGTTTGGATAGACTCTCAAACAGAAGAAGAAATTCTGAGAGGTATTCGTGAAGCAAAAGATATGAGTGAATATGATAGTTTATCAGACAGTGCTTATTTAAGAGCAAAAGAGGATTATTTGATAGGTATTAATTTTTCAAGACTACTTTCTATCATATTTGGCAGAAGATTAGCTCAAAACATACATGAGGATAAAGCCTCTATTTCTGTTGGAAGAGTTATGACCTGTGTATTGGGAATGGTTGTATCACGTGAAAGAGAAATTAGAAATTTTGTAAAAACCAAATATTATAAAATTGTGGGAGAATTCGGAGAAGAAAAATCTTCATTTAAAGCAGATTGGAAGGCAACAGAAAAATCTACAGTGTGGGAATCTCCTAAGCTATATAATGAAACTGGATTTAAAAAAGAAAAAGATGCTAAAGAATTTATATTAAGTTTAAGCAACAAAAAAGCAGTTATAACAGAATTAAAAAAATCAAAACAAAAAGAGAATGCACCATTGCTATTTAACTTAGCAGAAATTCAAAATGAATGTACAAAACGATTTAAAATAAAGCCAGATGAAACTTTGGAAATTATTCAAAATCTATATGAAAAGAAATTGGTTACATATCCTAGAACAGATGCGAGGGTATTGTCAACAGCTGTTAGTAAAGAAATTAATAAAAACTTAAATGGAATTGCGAAAGGCTGTAAAAATGAAGAAATCCAAGGATATATTAAAAAGATGGTAGAAGAAAAATATTCTACAAATTTAGCCAAAACTAAATATGTTAATGATAGCAAAATTACAGACCACTATGCTATTATTCCAACAGGACAAGGATATGAAAATTTTAATAGTTTACCACAATTGCATAAAGATATTTATCTTGTAATTGTAAAGCGTTTTTTAGCGATTTTTTATCCACCAGCAGAATATAATAAAATTCAATTAACTATTGAAGTAGAAATGGATCAAGAAAAGAAAGAAACTTTTACAACAAGTGGTAGAGTATGTATTAACCAAGGATTTTTAGAAATATTAAAACCAATCGATAAACAGGAAAATAAAAAGAAAAAATCCACAAATGGTGAGCAAGATGTGGAAAATAAAGATGAAGAAGAAAAAAATGCAGAAAATAAACCAGCAGATTTGGAAATTCTAAAAAAGTTAAAAAAAGGACAAGAAGTTTTGATTAAGAATTTTGAAATTAAAGAAGCAGAAACTTCTCCACCAAATAGATATAATTCTGGTTCTATTATTTTGGCTATGGAAAATGCAGGAAAGCTAATAGAAGAAGAGGAACTAAGAGAACAAATAAAAGGTGCAGGAATTGGAACTAGTGCAACAAGAGGGGAGATTATAAAAAAATTAGAAAAAATTAATTATATAGAAATTAACAATAAAACACAAATAATTACCCCAAGTCAAAAAGGAGAATATATCTATGACATTGTAATGCAGTCAATGCCAGATATGTTAAACCCTAAATTAACAGCTAGTTGGGAAAAAGGTTTAGATATGGTAGCAAAAAAGGAAATAAAGCCAGATGAATTTATGACAAAATTAGAAAACTATATCAATAGTAAATTTAATAAATTAGTAGTAAAGATGTAAATGATTAGTGTTATATAAGAAATAAAAATTGGGAAAGCCTCTCTATGACGGAGAGGCTTTCCTTTTGGAGGTTAATCCATTATTTGGAAGGACCATGCTCTTTTGATATTCTTGAGCAAATCATACAAATCTATTCTTCGCACGGAATGGTGTGAAGTAGTAGTTATGAGTGCTGTTTTTCCCTCCAGACGCCATACAACAATGCATTCGTTAGATGGCATTTTCGGAAAATCATGTAACCATGCAGCTGAAACCAACGCTATTACTGGCTTTTTCATGCAGACAGACTCAAATAGGTTAAAGATAAACGACTGAACCTGTGTCTGTATTCCATAGACCTGTTCGGGTATTTTATCTAGGGCGATAAGGAGAGTACCATTGTTTTGTGTCCTGTAACCGTTTTTTACCAAAATTTGGCCTAGTTCAGGTAGCTTTTCATCGCGACAATAATACTCTAAAACCGATAAAAGTGCACATGGCACTGTACCCCCGTCAGCCATTGTTTTGTGGCTGGTTGCCAGTGTTTCTCCAGGTTGTAACTCTCTACATGTGCGATAGTCATAGATTATATGATTGTAATCATACTGACATCGCGGAGTTGGAATCTTTGAAGGTTCAACACCACTGCCATCAAAATTGAAATTACATTCAAGGAAGTGGAGAGACTGCTTCCAGCTTTCTTCAAGAGCTATCAGTTCTGCACGGTAAAGGGCATGTTGCTCAGGAGTTAACCGAGCCTCCAGTCCAGTGTTAATAAGGGATTTAAGCATTTTTTCCTCCTTTTTTTCCTCGAGGGAAGTTTTCCCTCTTTGTTGCAAAGTTATCAAGTGACATATCTATTATACCATAAAATGGTTGTAAATTCAATGAAAATATTCAGAGGTTAAGTAGGTGCTACCTGCTAAGCAATATATAATATAAAGTCATTCATGATTTTGTATAAGCTAAATTTT
>CALXAE010000082.1 GCA_944386205.1 uncultured Clostridia bacterium | reverse complement strand
AAAAATAAAAAAATCTTCCCAAAAACTTGTAATTTTCAATATTATTGATATAATAATATATGGACATAAACAAGAGAAAGGGAGGATTTTTATGTTAAAGAAGGTAGCAATATTAGCAAATGGTGGAGATGTATCAGGATTTAATGCTGTAATCAGAGCCATCAAAAAAACATGTGAAACAAATGGAATTGAATGTTATGGGTATATTGATGGATACAGAGGATTAGTGAAAAATAATTATATTCGATTAGATGGAAATGAATTAGCTTCAGGAATATTACCAAAAGGTGGTTCAATTATTGGTTCATCAACAAACGCAATTGTGTTCCATTATAAAGTAGAACATGAAGATGGAACAGTAACATATGAAGATTTATCAGATCAATGTGTAAAAAATGTAAAAGAAGCAGGATTTGACTGTGTATTTACATTAGGAGGAGATAGTACACAAAAATCAGCAAGAGATTTATTCTTAAAAGGAATTAATACAATTGGAGTACCAAAAACAATAGATAATGATGTTGCATGTACAGATGTTACATTTGGATATAATACAGCAGTTCATGTAGCAACAGAAGCCTTAGATAGATTACACACAACAGCCGAAACACATGATAGAATTATGGTATTAGAAGTTATGGGAAGATTTGCAGGATGGATAGCATTAGAATCTGCAATTTCTGGCGGAGCAGATGTTGCCCTAATTCCAGAGATACCATATGATATCAACAAAGCGGCAGAAGCAATTAATAAAAGAAAAGAACATGGAAAGAGATTTAGTGTTGTTGTTGTATCAGAAGGTGCACATCCAAAAGATGCTGAACAAACAACACATTCTGCTGAAGGAATTGATAATAAAGCAGGAATTAGTGTTAAATTTGGAGGAGAAGGAAACAGAGTAGCAAAAGAACTTCAAGAATTAACAGGATTAGAGTCAAGATGTACAATTCTAGGATATATGCAAAGAGGAGGAACACCAACAGCATATGATAGAGTTTTATCTACAAAATATGGTGCTAAAGCAGTAGAACTTGCAATGGAAGGAAAATTTGGTGTTTTAACAGTTATTAAAAATGGAAAATTAGATTGTGTACCATTAGAAATCGTTGTTGGAGAAAACAAAGAAATTGGAGCAGTACAAGGTGGTACAGCAGAAAGTAATGTTAGATATGTAACAATGGATGATGATTTAGTAAAAACAGCAAGAGATATTGGAATTTGTTTAGGCGATTAGGGACGTGTCAAAATGGACAAAAAATGTCCAAAAGGGACAGACCTATTATAAATAAACCCAGATAATTAAACTTTTTTTGTTTAATTATCTGGGTTTATTTTATTACATTTATATTACATTTTTATTTTTTTATTGTGATAAAAAAATATTATTGGTATAATTTGGGTATAATAAAATACGAA
This sequence comes from uncultured Clostridia bacterium, assembly GCA_944386205.1. Taxonomy (GTDB): domain Bacteria; phylum Bacillota; class Clostridia; order TANB77; family CAG-508; genus CAG-269. The sequence continues at coordinate 4,296 of CALXAE010000082.1, read as the reverse complement.
GGAGGAATCGTTATGTTAAAATCAAATGTAGCATGGAGCACAAATGAAGATAGTTATACACAAGGAAAAGAAGCTGCAGAAAAAGCAGTTGTAGATTTAGTGCAAACAAAAGTAGCATTTTTATATACATCAGTAGATTGTGACGTAAACAAAGTTTTAGAGGGAGCAAAATCTGAATTGGGAACAGCCCCAATTATTGGATGTACTTCAAGTGCAGGTATTATTGTACCAGATGGATTTATTTCATCAGACCATGGATTTACAGGAATATTGGCCTTAGGAGACCCAGATACAGAAGTTGGTGTTGCAAGTTCTGAAAGAGGAAAAGACCCAAGAGAAACTGGTAGAAAAGTGGCAATGGAAGCTATGAAAATGGCAGGTAGAACAGATGCACCAGCATATTTTTATATGGTAGCTTCTCCTGCTGAAGAAGAATTCTATATTAAAGGAATTGAAGATGTTATCGGTAGAGTTCCAGTATTTGGTGGAAGTGCAGCAGATAACACAGTTGAAGGCAAATGGAGCATTTATACAAATGATAAAATATTTGCAGATGGTGTTGCAGTAGCATTTTTCTATACAGATAAAGAAATGAAAAATGTATATACAGGAGAATATCATGAAACAACAAATTCTGGTGTTATCACAAAAATCAAAGGAAATAGAACTTTAGTAGAAATTGATGGAACATCAGCACTTAAAAAATATTCTTCATGGACAGGCAAGAAAATGAAAGATTTAGAAGGAGACAACTTATTGGTTTCAACAATAACAGCACCTCTAGGAGTAAAAGATAGATTAGGAGATTTAATTGCTATTCGTCATCCAATGTATGGAAATGAAGATGGTTCTATGAATATAGGTGCTAACCTAGCAGTTAATACAGCTGTTATTCAAATGGAAGCATCAGTTGATGAACTTATCGATTCTACAGGAAAAACAATGAAAGAATTAAATAAAGAAATGAATGGAGAAGTAGGAGCATATCTATTAGTTCATTGTGGTGGTAGAAGATTAGGCATTGGAGACAGAATTGATGAAGTAGCAAAACAATTAAAGAAGCAAGCAAAAGGTGTACCATTTATAACAATATTCACATTTGGAGAATATGGTGTAAAAGACCATGGCGCAAATACAACAGGAGGTTTAATGCTATCATTTACAGCATTTGGTAAATGAAGAGCAGGGGAAAAACCACAATCCAAAGAAAATTATGAATGTACAACTGAGAATTACAAAACAAAAGACGGAAATATTGTAGAAGTAACCGTTTGTAAAAATAAAAATCTTGATAAGAAGGAGGGAACAACAGTGAAAAATTTAATCGGATATGAATGGAAAGAAGCTTCAAATGGAGCAAAAATAGAGGTTGTAAATCCTGCAACACAAGAATTAATTGATACAGTACCAAATGTAACAGAAGACGATGTAGATGAAGCTGTAAAAGTAGCTGTAGTAGAACAAAAGAAATGGGAAAAAGTATCAATTTATGAAAGAGCAGATATATTATATAAATTTGTTGATTTAGTAGAAGAAAATAAAGAAAGACTAGCTGTTTTATTATCAAATGAAACAGGAAAACCAATCAAAGAAGCAAGAGGAGAAATTGCAAATGTTAGAATTGGTACAAGAGGATTTATTGAAAGAGCAAAACACTTATATGGAGAAAGTATACCAGCAGGAACAGAAGCTGGACAAGAAACCACAATGCAAATCACAAAAAGATACCCAATTGGTGTCATTGCTGCAATTATCCCATTCAACTTCCCAAGTGATTTATTCTGCCAAAAAGTACCGCCAGCATTAATGATGGGAAATAGTATTATTGTAAAACCATCAAACTATAACCCATTAACATTAATTGAATATGTAAAATTAATGATTGAAGCAGGTGTGCCAGCAGGATGTATTCAAATTTTAACAGGTGATGGACCAACAGCAGGTCAAGCATTAGCAAGACATCCAGGTGTTCATCTAGTATCACTAACTGGAGGAACAGCAGCTGGAATTCAAACAATGGGAACAGCATCAAAAAATTTAACACATGTTATGCTAGAATTAGGTGGAAATGATGCATTTATCTTCCTAGAAGATGGAGATATGGACTTAGCAGTAAAAGAAACAATTTGGGGAAGATTATATAATGGTGGACAAGTTTGCTGTGCAAGCAAGAGATTTTTAATCCACAATTCTAGAAAACAGGAATTTATAGACAGAATGAAAGATGTAATCGCTAATTTAAAAGTAGGAGACCCAATGCAAGAAGATACAGACATGGGACCAATGATTAACATCAATGCAGCAAAAAGAATAGAAGAACAGGTAAATCAAATGGTAGCAGAAGGTGCAACAATCGTTTGTGGCGGAAAAAGAGAAGATGCTTACTATTACCCAACTATCTTAGACAATGTAACCAAAGATATGGAAGTTGCAAAAGACATGGAAATCTTTGGACCAGTTATTTCTGTAATTGGATTTGATGATATAGAAGAAGCTATCGAAATTGCAAACCAATCTTCATATGGATTATGTGGATGTGTAATTTCAAAAGATTATTCAAGAGCAATGAAAATAGCAGATAGATTAGAATGTGGAGGAGCAGTTGTTAATGGTGCAAGCTTCTATCGTTCATTTGAAATGCCATTTGGCGGATGGAAACATTCAGGAATTGGAAATGAAGGTGTTTTAACAACATTACAAGAAATGTCAAGAGTAAAAACAATTGTATTGAAAAATATATTGTAGTGTCCAATTTGGGACGTTTCTGTTTTGTCCATTTGGGGACGTTTCTTCTTGAGACATTATTATGTAAAGTTTATCAGTTTTAAAAAATATAAATATAAGAGTAAAGTTATTATTATTTTTATTAATAAATAGAACTTTACATAATAATGTCTCAAGAAGAAACGTCCCCAAATGGACAAAACAGAAACGTCCCCAACTGGACAAATAAGACAAGAAAAGGTGAGAAAAAATGGATAAGAAGAACAAGATAATTATAATTTCGGTAAGTGTATTAGTCGCTATTATCATAATTGGTTTAATAATATATTTTGTAACGAGAGGAGCCTCAGAAGAAGCAAATGAAAACAAACTAGCAAAAATGTATGATAGAATGATGCAAAATGAAACATATGCAGTTTCTTTTACATTAGATGAAAATAATTATTATACAGTTTCTAGAAAAGGAAATATGGCAAATGTGGATACCTATTCAAATGGAGCACATACAACACATATTATAAGAGATGGAAACACTATATTATTAATGTATAGTACTAATAAATATTATACCTATCAAAATAATGAATTAGAATTAACCGAATTACCAAATCAATTAAATGAAATTATACAAAGTCAAGAACCAGAAAGAGGAAGAGAAGAAATAAATGGCGAAAATTACCGATATGAAGAATATAAAGGAGTATCTTATTTTTTGATGAACTCAAGTGATGATATTTCAGAAGAAAATACCAATACAAGATTTTATTTTGATGGTGATGATTTAGTATATATTAAAACCATTATGGGAGAAGAATCTGAAATTCTTCAAGTTAACACATCTTATCAAGTAGAGGATAGTATATTTGAAATACCAGCTGATTTCCAAGAAGGCTAATAATTAAGGAGGAGATAAAGAATGTCAATGAAATTCGTTTTAAATGAAACATCATATTTTGGAAAAGGAGCAAGAGAAGAACTTGCAGGAGAAATCCAGAAAAGAGGATTTAAGAAAGTATTTTTAGTAAGTGATAAATCTTTAGTAGAAGCAGGTGTTGCATCTAAAGTAGAAGAAGTGTTAAATAAAGCAGGAATACCATATGAATTATATGATGAAATTAAACCAAATCCAACAATTAAAAATGTAACAGATGGTGTTGAAGCTTGTAAAAACTCAGGAGCAGATTTAATTGTTGCTGTGGGTGGAGGTTCAAGTATAGATACAGCAAAAGGAATTTCAATTGTAATGACAAATCCAGATAGAGCAGATATCAAATCACTAAATGGAGCATCTAATACAGTAAATAGAGGAATGCCAATTATTGCACTTCCAACAACAGCAGGAACAGCAGCAGAAGTTACTATAAACTATGTAATCACAGATGAAGAAGCAGAAATCAAAATGGTTTGTGTAGACCCAAATGATATACCAATTTTAGCAATCATCGATTCAGAATTAATGGCATCAATGCCAAAAAGTTTAGCAGCAGCAACAGGAATGGATGCTTTAACACATGCAGTTGAAGGATATATCACATTAGCACATAATGAAATGTCAGATATGTTTCATATGAA
>CALXAE010000081.1 GCA_944386205.1 uncultured Clostridia bacterium | reverse complement strand
TGGCTTCAAGTGGAATCGAACCACTGACACGAGGATTTTCAGTCCTCTGCTCTACCAACTGAGCTATGAAGCCATATTACAAAAAAATGGCGACCCGGAACGGGCTCGAACCGTCGACCTCTAGCGTGACAGGCTAGCGTTCTAACCAACTGAACTACCGGGCCGTAAAAAACATGGTGGTCGCTACAGGGCTCGAACCTGTGACCCCCTGCTTGTAAGGCAGATGCTCTCCCAGCTGAGCTAAGCGACCATGTCCTTTCGACGAAATCTAGTATACAAAATTTTTAATAAGTTGTCAATAGATTTTAACAAAAAATTCAAAAAAATTTTGAAAAATTTTAAACAGATCTTGAAAAAGCCTGAATTATAGTACTTTTAATAGCATTTTTTAAAACGAAAATAAAAAAATAGAAATAGTAACACAAATTAATAAAAAACATATTATATATCATACAGAAGAAAGAAAAAAAGAAACATATTTCTTTTAACGGAAGGAGGTCTAGACTATGCCAGAGAACAGAGGATGTGGAGGATTTGGATTTGGTGATGATTGCTGCTGGATTATAATCCTTATATTATTAATATGCTGTTGTTGCGGAGGTAACAGAGGAGGATGTTGCTAATCCTTTAGAGTTACCATTAAAAAGGAGAAGTGTAAGCCACTTCTCTTTTAACTATTATTTGTCCAATTGGGGACGTTTCTGTTTGGGACATTTTTGGCTAAAAGTTCAATATAAATCAAAAATCATGTTTATTCTATTTTATGAAATTAAATGTGCAAATGAAAGAATATTATAAATTCTTATATTATCAAGTGGAAAAGTCGCGGTGCGCCAGCGATTTTATGCTTGATAATGTTAGAATTTGTTTATTCTGTAATGATAGCCATTTAATAAATAAAATAGAATAAACATGATCTTGAGTTACTAACAATTAACATAAAAATGTCTCAAACAGAAACGTCCCCAATTGGACATTACTTTTTATTTTCATCATATTTCATATTTTCGCCATAGCGTTTTACTTTTTGTGTTGTTGTTTTTTCAAATTCTTTATCTCTAATAACAAATCCTTTAATGTGTTTGTAATTTGGCAATTTGCTGTTTACGTTAGAAACAACGTCAGAAATGATTTTTTTGATTTCTGCTTTTGTTGGTACACTACCTTTTAAATATTCAGAAATTGCTTCTAAATCTGGATATATTTGTGCTTTTACATAGGTTTCGTCATCGTCTTCTTCTTGAATACCTTGTACCAAGGCTTCAGAAATTAAAGGATTGTCATGTAGATAATATTCCACTTCTTCTGGATAAATGTTTTTACCATTTTTCGTTACGATTACACTTTTACATCTACCTGTAATGTATAGATAGCCATCTTCATCGATTTTTCCTAAATCTCCTGTATGGAACCAGCCATCTTTCATAACGTTAGCGGTTGCTTCTTGATTATTGTAATATCCTAGCATGACATTAGGTCCTTTTACTATGATTTCGCCAATGCCATCACTGTTTGGAGAGTCAATTTTGTATTCTACATTTGGAATTGGAAGTCCTGCAGAATCATCTTTTTGGAAGAAGTCTGTATTTCCTGCAACCAAAGGAGAACATTCTGTTAGCCCATAACCTTGTAATGTATTTAAGTTTAGCTTTCGGAAATCAGATACGATAGCAGGATTTGCGCTAGCTGCCCCAACGATAAATACACGTAATCTTCCGCCTAAAGTGTTTTTTACTTTTGTTTTTACAATTTTTTTCATAATGAAAGGTAGATTATCAAAAGGATTGTCATCTTGATTTTCTTTTCTATATTTTTCTGGTAAAGATTTATTCATGCTTCTAACAATGGTTCTATGCATTTTTTCTAAAAGTAAAGGAACACATAGGATAACAGAAGGATGGAACTCAGCCATATTTTTTGCAATGTATCGTAATCCTTCGCAATGTGCAATACTAGCACCACTATATATTGGTAGTAAAAATCCTAATGTACATTCATATGTATGGTGTAAAGGTAAAACGGAGAAGAATAAATCACTTCTTTTTACTTTTACAATTCCATATGTTGAAAGAATGTTTGAACATATATTTCTTTGTGATAAACAAACTCCTTTGGCATTTCCTGTTGTTCCAGATGTAAATAATAAAATACGTAATTCGTCTGGGTCAACTGTGATATTATCAAAATCATGAAATCCATTTAAGTATGTATCTTTTCCAATAATTTTTATAGTGTCGAAATCTGAAATGGAAGAACTTACTTTTAAATTTGTATTTTCTGTTGAAGAAGTGGTTAATTTGTCAAAAGAAACAAATGCAGTTTCTTTATTATTTAATTTGTCCACATTTTCTATTACAGTAGAAAGATTTTTAAAATCTCCTAAGATACAAACTGCTTCTGCAACATTCATAAAATTAATAACATCATCTACATGTAGTTCCTTATCAATAGGTACTACAATACCAACAATGGATGCAGCCATATAGGAAACACACCATTTATAGCTATTTTTCCCAATAACTGCAATTCGTTTATTTAAAAATCCACGTTTGATTAAATTTGTACCTAAATATACAACATCATTTTTGAATTCTTCATATGTAATAGAAATAATGTTTCCATTTTCATCTTTCAGTTTAAAAGCAGTTCTGGTTTTATAATTTTCACTAGAATTGTATAACATATCTTTAAAATTGGTAACTTCTTTTGTTTTATGATATTTTTCTTTTAATTGTTCAGCAATTGAAACATCTTTTTTCATTATCCTTCATCCTTTAAATAAATTTAGGTTTTTAATTTGGCTTTACCTATAAACCAGTATTTATTTTTTGATTAGTAATATAAAAGTTTTTGAATACACTTTTAGAACAAAGATATTTGGACTGTAATGCTAGCCACGGAATGAATAAAATCTTATATACAATATATCTTTGTGTACCCTTAAAGAAAAAGCAAAAAACTAACGATATCGATAAAACTGATAAGTAGTATCATTTTTAACAGTCAAATTTCCATCCAATATAGAACTATCTTCTGATGTAAGCGGAATATCAATAGACACAGTTGTTTTAAAATCTTGATCCAAATTATTGGTTATTAAAATATCAAAAGAAAGAGAACATTGGATATCTTCTAAATTCACATTACATTTTTGCAATAAAGAACCATCATATGTGATAGGAGAAGAAATATCGGTAATGGTGTAATCTGACTTTATATTAGAATTCACATAGCTAAAAGTCAAAGGATTTGCTAAGTTATTATATAAAGTTGGTGTATTTAAATCTGCCTCATCACTAGAAGATATGGTAAATTCAAAAGAGTCTGTAATCAAATTATCTTCTACAATATCACTTTTGGCAAAATTATTAATGCCCTTAAAATATAACTTTGGTTCTCCTAAATTTGGCGTATTGGTAAATTGGATATTTTCTATGGTTACTTTTTTTAATGTATTTTCTAAAGTATCTTCTTCAGCAGTGTTTTTGATAAATACAGCAATATCTGTGTATTGGTATAAATTTTGGATCGTAAAATTATTTGCTGTATTTGTTTTATAACCAGCATCAGCACTACTAAATAGTGTGATAGAATCTACTGTAAAAATCGTAGATTGATTTTTATCTGCAAAGCTTAAAATGTCATCTTCAAAATTTTTCTTTAATATATATTTTTGAAATACTAAAAAAGCTAAAATAATAACTGCAATTAGTAAAATAATGGTTATAATGGTTAAAATGATTTTGGCTTTTTTGGTATTTGTTTTTTGGGCATTTTCTTTTTTCATAAATTTTTTTCCTTTCTCAACACTTCTTGTTAAAATCTTATTCAAGAATGTTACTTTTGTCTTAAGCAAACACTTATATAATAGTATAAAACTTAAAGAAAATCAATAGCAAAAAAGCACAGAAATTTTCCAAAAATTTAAATTGACAAAAAAAGACACAAAGGGTAAAATTATGATAGGTGATTATATGAAAACGAAAGAAAAGAAAGAGAAAAAAGTAAAAATAACAATTAAAAATATAATCTACTTTCTAGTCTTTGTTGTTTTTATGTTGTATGCCATTTTGTTCTATGAATTATATTTTTCAAAAAAAGTGTATGCAACAGAAGAAACATCAAATGTTCCAACAGATGAAGTAAAAATCAGTCAAGCAGAAGATGTGAATTTAGAAGAAATCATTTCAGAAAATACTAACAATGGACAAAGAGAAGAATATGAAGTAAGAGAAGAAGTGTTAGAATATATTACAAAGTATAGAACTAATACAAGTTTACCAAAAGGGATTGTTCAAGTTGTACAAGAAGGAAGACAAGGGACCCAAGAGGTAACAGTTAAAAAAACATATCAAGATGAAGAACTAATTAATGAAGAACAAGTTAGTCAAAAGGTAACAACTGCTTCAATAAATAAAATAGTAGAAATCGGTGGAGGCAAGGGAACAAGTAATTATACACCTAAGGTGGGAGATACTTTGTATGTGACTTCTGACAGATTATCTGTTATGGTGGATCCAGACGAAAATTCACAAAAGGTAGCAACTTTGTCTGAAAATGATTCTATGGAGTTAAAAGAGATACAAGGGTCTTGGTATAAAATAGAAAGTGGTACAGCAAGAGGATATGTAAAAGCAGAATGTACAACATATTTAAATCCAAATCAACCAATTGAAGATGAAGAAGAAGCAACAGAGCAAGGAAGTACAAGCAGTCAATCAGCTAGCACATTAAAAAGTAATTTGAGCTTTAATATGCAACTTAATAAACCAAGTGGTTTATCATTAGAACAATTTAAAAAGGTATTAACAGATGATAATGATAAAAACAATATATTTGCCAATAATGCAGAATATTTTTATTACATAGAAAAACAATATAATATTAATGGAATATTTGTTGCTTCAGTTGCTATTCATGAAAGTGCTTGGGGAACTTCACGAATATCTTTAGAAAAGAAAAATTTATTTGGGTATGGAGCTTATGATTCTAGTCCTTATAACAGTGCATATAATTTTTCAGATTATTCAGAAAGTATAGACTTATTGGCTAGAGTTTTTGTTAAATACTATTTAAATCCGAAAGGAACAAGTATTTATGGTGGAGAAGTGGCAACAGGACAATATTATAATGGAGCAACTTTAACAGGTGTGAACACAAGATATGCAACAGATAAAAATTGGGCAAATAGTGTATATAAGTATATGCAATATTTGTACAATAAATTGTAAAAAATTCTTGCTATTTTTCCAAAGTTATTGTATGATATATAGGTATAAGAAAAAATAAGGATTATTTTGCCAAAAATAAAGAAGAAAGGGGCAACAAATAGATGAAAAAAGCATTAATCATTGTTACAGTATTCACAATCATTGTCTTTGGAATATTTATTTGCACCAATATAGTTAATGCAGCAGAACAAGCAATTGATGAAGAAACAGAAAGCGAACTAGTAAAATTAAAAGAAAAAGAATTAAGAACACTAGAAGATTATAAAGAACAATATGGATCAGATGCTTATGGACTAGTTGCATATATCTTAAATATTGTAAGAATTTATAGTATACCACTTTGTTTTTTAGGAATTGCTATTGGTGCAATTCATCAATATGTAATAGGTGTTAGAAAGCTAGACACTTTGGAAAAAGGTATGGGGTTAATTGTAACCTTTGTCACATTATTAATTATATGCCAAATATTACCACTAGCATTTGCTGTGTTTGTAAGATTTGGAAGGGGGTAACAAATGAAAGTTTTATTTGCTGTAAGTAATGAGGAGATTTCACAATCTAT
>CALXAE010000080.1 GCA_944386205.1 uncultured Clostridia bacterium | reverse complement strand
TAAGAGGTGCAAAAATGAGAAGAAAAAATAGTAAAAAACAAATGAAACAATTTTTAGGAATCATTATTGTTATAATTTGCTTAGCAATTGGTGCTGTGTATGGAAATGATTTTTTAGAAGTAGCAAATGAAACAAATCAAGTATCTGCAAATCAAACAAGTACATATGTAAATTTAGCAGATATTCCAGAATATACAAATGAAATCTATGTTGAGATTAACAACAATATTCCATATTTTGAAGAAAGTGAGTATACAACAGAAAATTTTGAGAACTATAGTGAATTAGATAACTTGGGAAGATGTGGCGTAGCATATGCAAATATTTGTAAAGAAACCATGCCAGCTGATGGGGAAGAAAGAGAAAGTATTAGCAGTATAAAGCCAACAGGTTGGGTACAAGCACAATATGACGGCGAATATTTATATAATAGATGTCATTTAATAGGTTATCAGTTATCTAATGAAAATGCAAATGAATTAAATTTAATTACAGGTACAAGGTATTTTAATGTAGAAGGTATGTTGCCATTTGAAAATATGGTGGCAGATTATATTGACGAAAATCAAAATAACCATGTACTTTATAGAGTGACACCGGTATTTCAAGATGATAATCTTTTAGCAAGCGGTGTCGAAATAGAAGCATATTCTGTAGAAGATAATGGACAAGGAATTTGCTTTAATGTATTTGTATATAATGTACAACCAGGAATTACCATAGATTATAAAACTGGAGAAAGTTCTAAATAAAGAAAATTAAATTTTAATTTGTATTATAAAGGGTTTAGCTATTCTTCGCTAACTTTTTATAATATGAATTTAAAAAAATGATTGACATAAATCATTTCATCATATATAATAGTCCTAGTTTTATTCGTTTTGTTACAATTCTTAGTAACAAGTATTTCCCATAACAAAAAATAAAATTAGGAAGGATGATGCTTATTGAATTTAGACTTTTTTAATGATTTATTTAACAAAGTAAAAGAAAGTGACTTTGTGCAAAAATTTACGGAAGAATTATCAAATTATTTAGAAAAAGTAAATGAAGAAGGGAGAGGACAGCTAGCGGTGCAGGAAAATAACAAAAATTTAGACACATATAGAGAAGAAAATGCACTATATCAAGTAGTGGATTTTAGTTCCAATGGTGTATTCTTACAAAACACAAATACTGATGTGACTTTTGAAGAAACAGATATACCACAAGACATTTTAGACAAAATAGGAAATGATTATATTTTACGATATACAGGTGGAAAATATGTGGTTGAACAAGAATTAACAGAAGATTTTATGAATAGTATGATAGGAATACAAGAATATAGAAAGATACAAGAACAATTTGAAAAAGAAAGCAACATACTACATATTGATGCAAATACAAAGTTTAATGTTTTATCACGAGATAGTGACTATACAATGTTAAGTTATGGAGAAAAAGATACGATAAAAGTACCAAATGCATTAGTACCATTTTTTACAAATGAAAAATCTGTTTTGGTATATAAAAATGGAAAATTTGAAAAAGCTTAAAAAATGATATCCAGCTTTGCCAATAAAAAAATAAAAGGCTATCATTAGCCTTAAATTTAATAAGAATATAGAACATCTTCAATAATATCCGCAATTTCAGAAACAGAATGGTCTGATTGAATTAAAAAATTTGGATGTCCTTTAAATTCTCCATTGTAAATAGAAATAGTGATTTGACCAGTCATATTACCAACAACTCTACTATCTTTATCATGCAATTTTATAACATTCATGGAATTACCCCCTTTTCATTGGTTCATAATTCCTATTATAGCAAAACAAAAAGTAAAAAAATGTCGAAACTTGTCATTAATGTAAAAAAATATAAAAAATTTTATAAACTATGGCAAAAAAAAGAAAATATGCGGTATAATAAAATAAAAACTTTAGGAGAAGAATGCCAATGAAAAAATTAGTCGTCATCATTATCATTTTATTAATCATATTTATCGGAATGTACATATATAGGCAAAATCAAATTACGATCAACAGGAACAATGAAATAACGGTTGATGAAATTAATAAAATTGAAACATACTTACAAAAAATATATATGTGGAAAGAAATTACAGGAGAAGCATTGCCGACTTTCGATAATATTAATAATGCACCAGATGTATGGCTATGGGAAGTTGTTAAGAAAAACTTAGAAGAATATGAATTATCTTATGAACAATTGCAAGATAAAGCAAAAGAAATTTTTGGAAATGACTTACAAAAAGAATTTCCAAAAGAAGGCTATGAATACATGGAATATAATGAAGAAACAGATACCTATTACGCGATTGGAAGTGGTTTAGATAATCAAGAAGATGTCTTTTTATTAGATACGATACAAAGAAAAGAAAATGGATATACTGTCCAAATTGTAGAATATTTAGAAGATTATTCAGAAGGCTTTGAGACAACCGATACAGAATATAATATTTCAATAGAAAATTTGAACGATGAGATTATTGGAACGGTAAAGAATACAGAAGATGAAACTAATATACAACAACTAGTAAAAGATAATGTAGATAGGTTTACCAAAAAAGAAGTCATTTTAAAAACAGATGAAAGTGGAAATATATATGTAATAAGTGTACAGAATGTTTAGGAATAAATTAAAAGGCTTTATGAATAAAGATTTTACATGGATGAAGTTTTTTTACCAGATTTGTGACTTATAAATGGAAAGGAAGACAAAATGGATTTAACAAAATGCGAAATATGTCCACATAAATGTGGTGTCAATAGAACAAAAAATGAAATTGGCAGATGTAAAAGTACAGATAAAATAAAAATTGCTTTATATTCGTTACATCATTTTGAAGAACCTTGTATTAGTGGAAAACACGGCTCAGGAACTGTGTTTTTTTCAAATTGTAATTTGAATTGTATCTATTGTCAAAACTACGAAATTAGCCAGCAAGGAAAAGGAAGAGAAATCTCAATAGAACAATTAGCAGATATCATGATAGAACAACAAAATAGACAAGCAGAAAATATCAATTTGGTAACACCTACAAGTTATGTACTTCAAATTATAGAAGCAATTAAAATGGCAAAGAAAAATGGATTAACAATTCCCATTATCTATAACACAAATGGATATGAAAATGTAGAAACTTTAAAATTGCTAGAAGGATATGTTGATGTTTATTTACCAGATTTAAAATATTATGATAATGAAATAGGCAAAAAATATTCTAAAATTGATAATTATTTTAAAATTGCAACAAAGGCAATTCAAGAAATGTATAGACAAGTTGGAAGTCCTAAATTTGATGAACAGTGTATGATACAAAAAGGTTTGATGATAAGGCATTTGGTATTACCAAATAATATTGAAAATAGTAAGAAAATTTTGAAATGGTTAAAAGATAACATAGATGAAAATGTGTATATCGATATTATGGCACAATATTTTCCTACATATAAAGCAAAAGAATCAGAAGATTTGAATAGAAAGTTGACAAAAGAAGAATATGAGGAGATTGAAGAATTTGTGTATGCATTAGATATTAAAAATGGATATATGCAAGATTTGGGTGAGCATGAGGAGGAGTTTGTCCCTAAATGGGAGGACTGAAAAGTGCTTGAAACATAATTGCGTTTTGGCGTCGTTAAGCTTCATTTCGAATAAATTCAACGTGCAAAAAGCACGCCTCATTTATTCAAAATTTGCTTGCCTAGCCAAAATCACAATTCTTTTTCAAGCAAATTGCGATTTGAGAAGGGAATGCAAAAATGAATATAAAAAATTATATAGAGAACTTAACAAATGGAAAAGCGGATAATTTGTCAGTAAAAAAGATTAAAAGAATAATGGAACTATTGGGAAATCCACAGGATAAATTGAAATTCATTCATGTGACGGGAACCAATGGAAAGGGCAGTATTATTGAAATGTTAAATAGCATTTTAGTAAATGCAAATTTAAAGGTGGGAAAATTTATTTCGCCACATTTAGTTAAATATAATGAAAGAATTAGTATAAATTATCAAAATATACAAGATGAAGAAATACAAGAACTATATGAAGAATTAGAAACAGCGCTAGAAAAAGAAAATATAGAAATCAGTTTTTTTGAGTTTTTTACAGTAATAGCATTTATGTATTTTTATAAGCAAAAAGTAGATATTGTTCTAATGGAAGTAGGATTAGGTGGTTTATATGATAGTACAAATGTAATTTATCCAATGGTTTCTGTCATCAGTTCTATTGGATATGACCATATGCAAGTTTTAGGAAATACATTGGAAGAAATTGCAAAACAAAAAGCAGGAATTATCAAAGAACATTCTATAACTGTGTACATGGAGCAAAAACCAGAAATAGACGAAATTATGATAGAAACCTCTAAAGAAAAACAGAATACCTTGCATTTGATACAAAAAGAAGAAATAAAAAATCCAAGATTAGAAAATGGTTTTGAAAAATTTGATTATAAACAATATCATAATGTAGAGATAAATTTAAGGGGAAAAAAACAAATCCAAAATGCAACAATTGTGTTAGAATGTTGTGATATTTTGAAACAGAGGGGATATCCTCTTACAAAAGAAGCTATAAGAGAAGGATTAAAAACAGTTGTCCATAAAGCTAGATTTGAAATCATACACGAAAATCCAACAATTATATTTGATGGAGGACATAATGAACAAGCTATTCAAAATTTGAAAGAAACCATCAATCTGTATTACAAAAAAGAAAAGAAAATTTATGTGATTTCAGTATTGAAGTCTAAAGATTATAAAACAATTTTAGATGAGATGATAGAAGAGGAAAACATATATATTTTTACAAATGGAAATGATAAAAAGAGATATACAGATAATCATTTGATGTATGATTATACAAAACAAATTAATCAAAGTGTGGAAATATATCAGATGGAATTAGAAGAGGCTATTCAATTTTGCAAAGAAAAGACAGACTATGTTTCTTTTATTATTGGTTCATTTTATATTTATGAGGATGTGAAAAAAATAGTACAATGTTAGCAATATTTAGTAATAGATATTGAATTGTAAAATTTGGACAAAAGAACTTGTAAAAAAATATAAAGTTTGATATATTGAAAAAAATAAAATAATAGGAGGAATTAAAAATGACACAGGCAGACGAACAATTTATAAAAACTTGCAAAGAAATCATAAAAAATGGGTATTCATCAAAAGGAACAAATGTAAGAACAAGATGGGATGATGGAGAAGAAGCCAATTATTATTCAATTGTAGGTGTACAAAATAAATATGATGTTGGAAAAGAATTTCCAATGATAACATTAAGAAACAATACAAAAACATATAAAAATGCTATAGATGAAATTTTATGGATATGGCAAAAAAAATCTAATAAAATCAGTGAATTACATTCTCATATATGGGATCAATGGGCAAATGAAGAAGGAACTATCGGAAAAGCATATGGATATCAATTAGGAAAGAAATATGAATTTAAAACAAAAGAAGGCATAAAAGTCATGGACCAAGTAGATTATGTTTTATATCTATTAAAACATGATCAATCAAGTAGAAGAATAATGACAAATCTATTTAACCATGAAGAATTAAAAGATATGGAATTAGAACCATGTGCTTATGGAACACAATGGCTAGTAAAAGAAGGAAAATTACATTTAATATTAAACCAACGTTCACAAGATATGTTAACAGCAAATGGATGGAATTTAATGCAATATGCAGCTTTACAATATATGTTTGCACAAGTATCTGGTTTAGAAGTAGGAACATTAACACACAACATTGGAGATTGTCACATTTACGATAGGCATATTCCATTAGTTGAAAAATTATTAGAAGCAGA
>CALXAE010000079.1 GCA_944386205.1 uncultured Clostridia bacterium | reverse complement strand
GACCTTAAATTAATGTAATCAATGTTAAAAAATAGAGAAAAGGTCTAGCGAAGCTAGATTTGTTCTTGAATAGAAAAATGATACTATGTTTAAATTTTAAATAAAATTTAATAAAGGATGTTGATAAATATGAATAATCAAGGAAAATGTATTGAATATTTTTTTGATTCAAAAACATTTACAAAAGAACAACTATTAAAAAGTATAGAAGAAGCAAAACAAGAATTTCCAAATAAGAAAGTAGAGTCAAATTTATTCTTAAATCAATGGGGAGTATATATTCTAAAGATTAATTTTACAGATAAAATAGAATATGTTGGCAACTTTAAGGAAAAAAGAAGAAATAAAAAGGTACTACTTCTTACAGAAAAAAATCGAAAAGTTAGTGAAAAGCGAACTTCTTTACTTAATAGAAGATATGGTCAGTATAAAAAAACAGGAGAATATAGACCAATATAGGAAAGGAATGGACGATATGAAAGAAGAAATTGCAAATATTAAAGAACAATCAGTAAAAGAAATTTCAAATGCTAAAAATTTAAAAGAATTAAATGACCTAAGGGTAAAATACTTAGGCAAAAAAGGTGAATTAACGGCTATTTTAAGAGGTATGGGAGGCTTATCTCCAGAAGAAAGACCAGTAGTTGGTAGTTTAGTAAATTCAGTAAGAGAAGAAATCGAAAATCTAATTCAAGAAAAAGAAAAAGAATTTAAAAATCAAGAGCTTTTAGATCGATTAAAAAATGAAACTATTGATGTTACAGAACCAAGTAAAAAAGTTGTTTTAGGTTCATTACATCCAATTACAAAAATTATAGAAGAAGTTGAAGAAATATTCTTAGGAATGGGATACAAAATAGCAGATGGTCCAGAAGTAGAAAAAGCAACATATAACTTTGACAAATTAAATACACCACCAGATCATCCAGCAAGAGATATACAAGATACATTTTATATTACAGATGATATTATTTTAAGAAGTCAAACATCTTCTGTTCAAGCAAGAGTTATGGAAAATCAAAAACCACCAATTAAAATTATATGTCCGGGAGCAGTATACAGATCAGATAGTGTAGATGCAACACATTCACCGGTATTCCACCAAATAGAAGGATTGGTTGTTGATAAACATATTTCTATGGCAGATTTAAAAGGAACATTAGAAATGTTTGCTAAAAAATGTTTAGGAGAAAACACAAAAATACGTTTCAGACCACATCATTTCCCATTTACAGAACCATCAGCAGAGGCAGATGTGTCATGCTTTGTGTGTGGAGGCAAAGGTTGTAGAGTTTGTAAAGGCGAAGGATGGATAGAATTATTAGGCTGTGGTGAAGTTCATCCAAATGTTTTAAGAAATTGTGGAATAGACCCAGATGTGTATTCTGGATTTGCATTTGGTTTTGGCGTAGAAAGAATTGCTATGGCAAAATATGGAATCGAAGATATGAGATTATTATTTGAAAATGATATCAGATTTTTAAAACAATTTTAAAAAGCTAAAGAAGGTTTTTTATATAACAAAAATTGATTAAAAATTTAATTAATTCAAGGAGAGTAAAAATGGGGTTTTTTAGAAAAAAGGAAAAACAATATACACTAAGAGAGGCTATGGAAATGTTACAAAAAGAAGAATATGCATTTCATATGCCTGTTCCGACTCATCCAGGAAATCCTAACACTAAATATTGGTTGAGAGAGGAAAGTGCAGTTAGAAAAGAATTAATAAAAACAAATCCGATTTTAGCAACAAGAAGGGAAGCTTCACCTTTTGAAAGAAAAAGAAAAGAATTTATGAATGAAGTAAGCGATAATGGTAATTTCAAAACATTATCTCATGATATTCATGAAAGTAGTAGTACAAAACCAGGCAGAGTAGTGCCAACATATAATAATTATCAATCTGCCAAAAATTATCAGAAAAAGTATGGTCAATCAAGATAATCATGATATAACATAAGAAAGGAATGTGAAAAAATGAAAGCAAGTAGAGAATGGTTAGAAGAATATAGTGATATAGATGTAGACACTGTAAAATTAGGAGATATCCTAACAATGACAGGTTCTAAGGTAGAAACCATAGAGCAAAAAGGAAACAACATAAAAAATGTTGTTGTTGGAAAAATTTTAGAAGTTACCAAACATCCAGATGCAGACAAATTAGTGGTAACCAAAATAGATGTTGGGAATGGAGAAATCCTTCAAATTGTAACAGCAGCACCTAACATCAAAGTAGGAGAAACTGGACAAATTGTGCCAGTAGCCAAAGATGGAGCAGAATTACCAAAAGGTGTAACAATTCATACAGGAAAATTGCGTGGTGTTGAATCACAAGGTATGATGTGTGGAATGGAAGAATTAGAAATAGATCCTGCAAGTTATCCAGATAAAGTGGTAGACGGTATCTTTATTCTAGATGACAAATATGAAAAAGATTTGGGAAAAGATGTAGTAGATGTATTAGAATTAAAAGAAGATATTATTGATTTTGAAATCACACCAAACAGACCAGATTGTTTATCAATTGAAGGATTAGGAAGAGAAACAGCAGTATCTTTAGGAAAACCATTTAAAAATCCTAGAAAAAATATTGATGAATTAAAAGTAGAAGATAAAAAAGAAATCGAAGGATTAAAAGTAGATATTACAGCACCTGACTTATGTTACAGATATATTGCAAGAATTGTTAAAAATGTAAAAATTGGACCATCACCTAAATGGATGGTAAGAAGATTAAATGCTTGTGGAGTGAGAAGTATTAATAACATTGTAGATATTACGAACTATGTTATGCTAGAAATGGGTCAACCAATGCATGCATTTGATATCAATTCTATTGAAGGAAAACATATCACTGTAAGAAGAGCAAAAAATAATGAAAAAATTACAACTTTAGATGAACAAGAAAGAATATTAGATGAAAATGATTTGGTCATCGCAGATGATAAAAAAGCAGTAGCCATTGCAGGTGTTATGGGAGGACTAAACTCAGAAATTGAAAATGATACAGAAACAGTTGTATTTGAATCAGCCGTATTTTATGGAGGAGCTGTTAGAAAAACAGCTAAAAAAGTAGGATTAAGAACAGAAGCATCTTCTCGTTTTGAAAAAGGATTATCACCAGAAAATGCATTAAGAGCAGTGAATCGTGCAGTAGAATTGGTAGAAATTTTACATGCAGGAGAAGTGGTTGATGGAAAAGTAGATGTATATCCAACAAAACAAAAAGTACATCAAATCAAATTAGATAGTGATAGAATTAATCAATTATTAGGAACACATATTTCTAAAGAAGAAATGATTGATATTTTAAATAAGTTAGACATAAAAGTTGAAAATGATATTGCTACTGCACCATATTTTAGAATGGATGTAGAACAATTAGCAGATTTAGCAGAAGAAGTATTAAGATTTTATGGATATGACAAATTAGAAACAACATTAATAAAAAGTGATACAACTTTAGGAATAAGAAATAAAGAGCAGAAAATCGAAAAGAAAATACAAGAAGTCCTTGTAAATAGTGGTTTATCAGAAATATATACATATGGATTTTTAAGTGAAAAAGATTTAGAAAAATCAAATATTAGTGAGTCTTTAAAGAAAACAGCCATCACAATACAAAATCCATTAAGTGATGAATATAAATTAATGAGACCATCAACCATACCAAGTATGTTACAAATATTAGCTAATAATGCTAACAAGAAAAATCAAAATGTAAAATTATTTGATATTTCAAGAAATTATAAAAACATGAATGGCGAAGTAGAAAAAGGAGAAGTACCATTACAAGAAAATATTTTAACAATTGGTATGTATGGAGATGATGTAGATTTCTATATCTTAAAAGGCATCGTTGAAAATGTATTAGAAGCAACATATATTAATCATTATGAAGTAGAAAGAGAAACAGAAAATAAATCATATCATCCAGGAAGATGTGCAAATCTAACAGTAGGAAGAGATGTAATTGCTACTCTAGGAGAAGTACATCCAGTTGTTCTAAATAATTATGATATTGAAAAAAGAGTATATTTAGCAGAAATTAATATCAGTAAACTAGAAAAATATTCAAGAAATAATAAAAAATATGTAGAAGTTCCAAAATTCCCAGCAGTAGAAAGAGACATTGCGATTATCGTAGATGAAAGTGTTGAAGTTGGACAAATTGAAAAAATTATTACAAAGAAAGCGAAAAAATTACTAGAAGGATTAAAATTATTTGACATTTATAGGAATGAAAAGCTAGGAGAAAACAAAAAGAGTGTAGCATATGCTTTGACATTTAGAGATAAAAACAAGACATTAAGTGACGAAGAAGTAAATGTTACAATGGAAAACATTATTGCTGAATTGGAAAAAGTATTAGGTGCAGAGTTAAGAAAGTAATTGGTCAATGGGGACGGAGATTTTAACAATTTTTAGTTGTTAAAGTCTCCGTCTCTATTTGACTAAATTGTTTAAAAAAGTAGGAACTTCTTAATTTTATTTGCATATACTTTACTATTAGAGATGAATGGTTGAAAATTATGGAAGGAATGAAAGAAATGGCATATTCAGATAGAGAATTAATTGCTAGAATTGTTCAATGTGAGGCACGGAGGAGAGGGAGACAATGGAATGAAAGCAGTTGCAAGTGTTATTTTAAATAGAGTAAATGCATCAGATGGGGAATATGCAAGAATATCGCAAGGTGGAAGTGTTAGAAATATTATTTTCCAACCAGGGCAATTTGATTGTGCAACAGAAACCTTATTCAATCGATACAATCCGCAGAATATCTATAATATGAATCCAACAGAAGAACACTACTACATAGCAGATTGGGCATTAGCAGGAAATCGATTAAATGAAATCGGAGAATGTTTATGGTATCTAAATCCATTTAAACCAACTTGTGATACAACTTTTCCACGAAATGGTTCTGGAACATTTCATACAAGACTTCGGAGAACACTGCTTTTATCGTCCGACAAGTCAATATGCAAACACATAATCATTATAAAATAAAGGAGGTATATTATGCCAGATGAAAGACAAGACAAAAGAGAAAATAGGAATGTAACCATTAATCAAGACTCACCAGAAATTTTAACAAATTCCATTTATACACCAGCCTTCTTACGAGAACAAATTGGAAAACTCATGAGAGTAGAATTTTTAATAGGTACAAATAATTTAGTAGATAGAATTGGGATTTTAGAGGATGTTGGAGCAAGTTACATTTTATTGCGTTCATTAGAAAGTGACACTATTACCTATTGTGATATTTATTCAATTAAGTTTATTACTATATCCAACAGAAGAATTAATAATTTTATGAATAATGGATATGGGTATAATTATTATTAAATAAGTTGAAAATTAATTATAAAAATGATAAAATATTTGATGTTTACTCGCAAAAATAATTCAATAATAGTAAAAGGAGGAAAAGTATGCGGAGAATAGTAAACGAAAAATTGGAAATTAGATCGGTGTTATATAAAACACCAAACGTATTGCTTATAGGAGGCGAACGATGGTCAGGGAAAAAATCGAAGACCGCATTCATAATCTGTGAAGGAACTTCGATGAGTTTGAATTCGGGAAACACACCTCAGCAATGGGATCCATTTCTTACAATTCCAAATGAAGAAGAATATTCATATTTAGATGGAGATGTGATAAATATGTATTTTCCATTTGAATGTGATGGATTGCAGAAGGCTGGAGAAGATTTGGCTACCTATATCAATGGATATATGAGGGATTATGAAACAATAGCCATTATTGGACACTCTAAAGCTGGTGTATGCATTGCGAATATGGCGAGAATGCTGGCGAGAAAAATGGTGGATCTATGTCAAGTTTTTAGACACATTTTTCTACGAATTTATATATTTTTTCAAGCTTCGCTTGAGCAGTTGATA
>CALXAE010000078.1 GCA_944386205.1 uncultured Clostridia bacterium | reverse complement strand
CATTTTCGTGAGGTCACGAAAATGGTACAAATAGGATCAGGTGCAAAAAGAAATTTACAAGATTATATGTTAACGAGATATGCTTGCTATTTAATGGAGATTCTTTGGCTCATACTTTTCAAGTCACATATTCACTTGGCAAAGGTAAGCCATAATAAATATTGAAAAAACACTTGATATTCAAGAACATATGTTCTACAATACAACAAATTAAGGATGTGGTAATTATGAATCAAGAAAATAATATGGTACCAATAGATAAAAAATTAAACATAACAAAATCTGAAACAGATAATATTAAAAATTTAATTTATACAATTAGAGGAAAACAGGTGATGATAGATAGTGACGTTGCAATGTTGTATCATTATGAAACAAAAAATATAAATAAAGCAATGAAAAGAAATATTGAAAGATTTCCAGAAGATTTCTGTTTTCAATTAACAGAGAAAGAACTAAAAGTAATGTGGTTCCAAAATGGAACCACATTAGATAATATGAAATATAGAAGCATTAAATATTTACCTTATGTCTATACAGAACAAGGAATATCGATGTTAGCAGGAGTTTTAAAGAATGAAATAGCAGTAGAAGTAAGTATTAGTATTATAAGAGCTTTTATAGAAATGAGAAGATTTATATCACTAAATGGACAAGTTTTTCAAGAAATAAATGATATTAAAGGACACTTATTAGAACATGATAAGAAGTTTGACGAAGTATTTGATGAATTACAAAGAAAGCAAGAATCGGAATTTAAACAAAGCATATTTTTTGATGGACAAATCTTTGATGCATATAGTTTAATTATAGATATTATAAATAAAGCAAAACAAAAAATTTTAATAATAGATAACTATATAGATGATAGTATTTTGAAAATGTTATCAAAGAAAAATAAAGATGTAGAAGTAGTAATATTAACAACACAGAATAGCAATATAAGAAAATTAGATATTCAAAAATTTAATAAGCAGTATCCAGTATTAAAATTAGCATATACCAATAAATTTCATGATAGATTTATCGTAATAGATAATAAAGAACTATATCATATAGGAGCTTCTTTAAAAGATTTGGGAAAGAAGTGCTTTGCAATTTCAAAAATTGAAGATATGGAATATATAGGGAAAATAAGCAATTATAGTTGAAAAGTCCTCAGAAAAACTTGTAATTACAATATTATCTACTACCCTTTCTTTTTTATTAAAAATGTTCTATATTTAGTATATTATTTTTTTATTCCTGTTCTAATAAAGGGCAGTTTATATAAAGCAACAAGAAAACAAATTAGATGGACAAATGTCAAGGAGGAAGAAATGGAAAATAGGTGTTATATTACTAGAAAAGAATTAATATAAGAATGTAAAACGAAGATAAATAGGGGATGTAAAGTTACAAACCCTATTTATTTTCATATATAAAAAGTATCAGTAAAATAAAAACTGTCGACAAGCCAAAAGAGATTGCAATTAGAATTCTCTTAACCATTTTACAAGTCAATCCTAGGCTCATACTTCTCAAGCCACATATTCACCTGGCACAAATATGCCATTAATTGTGGACCGGTCGTTGGCTGTTAGAAAAAAACACATATCAATTTTGCTAGAGGCTGTAAGATTATTCGAAAAACGATAATGTACGAAATTTAATAAAAATGCAATTATCTATAAAAAGTTATTTAAAAAATTGTGATTAAATGTAAAAAATTCTTGTAAAAACTTGCAAAACTACCACAAAAGTCCTCGTAAGAACTCGCAAAATTATTCTGAAAGTCCTCGTAAAAACTTGCATAAAATAACAAAAAATTGTATAATATAATAAAGAAAAGATGATTGCGAGGTGGTAAAAATGTTAGAAAGAAAAATTACCCGTGTATTAGAAGAATGGAAAAAGGAAGAAAAGAAACCATGTTTATTAATTAGAGGAGCAAGGCAAGTTGGAAAAACATTTATTATTGATGACTTTGCAAAGAAAAATTATGAAAATTATATTTATATAAATTTTGAATTAACTCCTGAATATAAAAATATTTTCGAAGGAAATCTAGATATAAAAACATTAATAATGAAACTTGAAGTTACATTTCCAAATGTAAATATAGTGCCAAATAAAACGATTTTATTTTTAGACGAAATACAATCTTGTCCAAATGCAAGAACGGCATTGAAAAGCTTTGCTTTAGATGGTAGAATTGATGTGATTTCATCTGGCTCATTATTAGGTTTATACTATAAAGAAGTAACATCATATCCAGTAGGTTATGAAAGAGTTATAGATTTATATCCATTAGATTTTGAAGAATTTTTATGGGGAATAGGCATTAAAAAGGAAACTATAAATTATGCAAAGGATTGTTTTGAAAATATCAAACCAATGGATGAATATATAATGAAACAACTAGCAGAACAATTTAAAATGTATATGCTAGTTGGAGGAATGCCTAATGTAGTAAATGAATATGTAAAAACAAGTAGTTTGTCAAAAGTGCTAATTCTTCAAAAAGCCATTGTAGAAAATTATTTGTTAGATGTTGTAAAATTTGCTGAAACTAGTAACAAACAAAAAATTATAAATACATTTAATAGCATACCAATACAATTATCAAAAAAGAATAAGAAATTTTTGTTTTCAGAAATAAAAGAAGATGAAGAAAATGTTGGAGAAAGAAAGTATGCATCATCGATAGAATGGTTAAAAGATGCTGGAATTATTAGTTTTTGCTATAACTTATCTGAACCAGCATCGCCTTTAATATCAAATATACGATTAAATTGTTTTAAAATATATATGAGAGATACAGGACTGTTAGTATCTATGCTAGAAGAAGGTACACAAAAAGCAATTTTAGATGATGATTTATATATTAATCAAGGAGCACTATTAGAAAATGTATGTGCTGAAGAAATAGCTACTAGACACAGTAAATTAATGTATTTTGAAAGAAAAAGTACTTTAGAAATTGATTTTGTATTAAATATAGATGGAAAAGTTACAGCAATTGAGGTTAAGTCAGGAAAAAATAAGCAAGCGAAATCTTTGAAATCAATTATACAAAATTATAAAACTGTAACAAGATATATGAAATTTGAAAATGATTGTAATATTTATAAAGATGAAGAAAATATAGAACATTATCCATTATTTATGATTATGTTTATATAGATTAAACTAGAGGTCGCAATTTGCGACCTCAAAAATATTTTATAATTCAATCTTAGGCTGATATCGCTCAAGCCACATATTCACCTGACAAAGATATGCCATAAGCTGAGGTCCGAGTCATCAGCTGACCAAACCAAGGTCTAGTAAAGCTAGAACCATTTGTATCCAATATTTCTAAAATATAATCTCTATTCAACAAATCATTAATTGGTGCATTTGGATTTTGCATAATATTTGTTAACATATCCTTAACTTTGGTCAAATACGTAGGATTATGTGTCTTAGGATAAGGAGATTTTTTTCTATCGACAATTTCAGCAGGCAAGAAATCTCTGCAAATATAACGAAGCAATCCTTTTTCTCTTCCATTTAAAGCTTTCATTTCCCAAGGAATATTCCAAACATATTGGGCCAATCTATAATCACAGAAAGGAACACGAAGTTCAAATCCATTATACATAGCCATTCTATCAGAACGGTCTAGTAAGGTCTGCATAAACCAGTTTAGGGTTAGATATGAAATTTTTCGTTTTTCAGCTGTTTCTTTAGAATCTGTATCTAAAATTTCAACCTCTTCTAAGCTTTCATTATATCGATAATCAATATATTCTTTTAGATGTACTTTTTTACTTAAAGCTGGATTTAATAATGTTTGTCTCTCACTAATGGCAATTGACCAAGGAAAAGTACCACTGTTTAAAGCATCTTCTCTAAAGAACCATGGATATCCACCAAAAATTTCATCTGCGCATTCGCCTGTTAGAGCAACTGTTTGCTCTGGTTTTACATTCTTGCAGAATAATAACAAGGAAGAATCAATATCAGCCATACCAGGCATATCTCTGGCAATCATACTATCATATAAATAGGAAGCAAGTTCTGGGGTATCAATGACAATGTTATGATGTTTTGTATGCAAGTTTTTACACATTAATTCAATATAATAGTTATCTGAATTTGGCTGAAAATCGCTTTTAACAAAATTTTTGTCATTATCCACATAATCAATTGAATAGGTATCTAAAGGAGGCAATTTTTCTTTTTCGTAAAAATCTGCTGCAAATTTTGTAATAATACTAGAATCTAATCCTCCAGACAGGAATGTACATAAAGGTACATCGGAAACCAATTGACGTTCAATTGCGTCTTTTAGTAAAAAGCGAACTTTTTCACAAGTTTGTGGTAAGTTATCTTTATGTTCTTCTGAATGTAATTTCCAATAACGTTTGATTTTTAAACCATATTCATTAAATACAGCAAAGTGAGCAGGTTTTAATTCATATATATTCTTAAAAACAGTTGTACCAGGTGTATGGCTAGGTCCAATTCCTAATAATTCAGAAATCCCTTGACTATCTAAAATCTTTTCAATTCCAGGATATTGAAATATTGCTTTTATTTCAGAACCAAAAACAAGGGTATCTTGATATACAGAATAAAACAAAGGCTTTACACCAAAATGGTCCCTTGCCATAAAGAGTTCATTTGTTTTTGTATTCCAAATGGCAAATGCAAAAATACCATTTAAATGATGAATAATATCTTTTCCAAAATGGATATATCCTTTTAAAATAACTTCTGTATCACAATGTCCTTTAAATGTAAAACCATTTTCCAATAAAATGTCTCGAAGTTCTTTTGTATTATAGATTTGCCCATTATAACAAATGATGTAATCCCCATAAGAAGTATGTTCTGTCATTGGTTGTTTTCCACCTTCTGGGTCAATAACGATTAATCGTTTATGTGCCAAACATGCCTTGTCAGAAATAAAGTAGCCATCTTCATCAGGTCCTCTTTTGGCTAATGTATTGTTCATATTTTCTAAAATCGTTTTAGAATTTTCTTTTAATTTTTGTTTGATATTAACAAATCCAGTAAATCCACACATGTATTTTATACCTCCAATCTATATATGATATGCAAAAAAACAAATAAAATTTATTGATTTTAGAAAAAAATTATAGTAGACTAAACATATGAAAAAGAATGAAGAATAATTGCAAATTTAGTTATACAAAATTTTAATTTTCTATAATCAGATTTACACCTTGAAAGGGATGTATAAAAAATGAAACAAAAAATTTTATTTAAAAATGTTGTAAAACATTTTATCTTAATCACAAAACATAGATGGGTCGTTTTTAAATTGTGTTGTAAAGTAGGATTACCATGGAGAGGGCTTGTACATGATTTATCAAAATATTCGCCAACAGAGTTTTTAGAAAGTATTCATTATTATGAAGGAAATCGTTCTCCCATTGTTGGTGCAAAACAAGACAAAGGCTATTCAGAAGCATGGTTACATCACAAGGGAAGAAATAAACATCATAGTGAATATTGGGTAGATAGAAATGCACCAGAACCAACACCAATTATGCCATATAAGTATGTTGCAGAAATGTTATGTGATAAATTAGCTGCTGGAATTGTGTACCAAGGAAAGAATTGGAACAAGGGGTATCAATTGGAATACTGGAAAAAGGAGAGAGAAAAAATGCTAATGAATGAGAAGTTAAAAGATATGTTGACTGATTTTCTTACACAAGTAAGTATAGATGGAATAGACAAGGTTTTAACTAAGAAAAATGTGCAAGATTTATACAAAAAATATTGTGGCAATAGTTGACAAAAAATGAAAATACTTGTATAATCTTATAGTGACTAAAAAATATCGATAAAATTACAATAGATATATACATATATCTTAAGCAAGGAGGGATTTAGATGGCACAACCAAAAAGAAGATGGTCTAAA
>CALXAE010000077.1 GCA_944386205.1 uncultured Clostridia bacterium | reverse complement strand
TACATTTTTTGTATATTGATGTTTCGTATGCCTTAATTCTCTTCCTATTCCCCTGTCTTCTAAATTTGGCAATTCTCCTATCAATTCTATTAATTGTGATCTGTTAAGTCGATTATTTTTTTCAATAAATCTATCTTTATATGTTTCATATTCATCTTTTGTCAAGACATACCCGTTTGCACCATACTTGTCTGTCATTTTTTTCTTGCCATTTTGTGTTTTTTTCAAGCAATAAAATTGTTCGATAACAACAATTCCATCTTTCACATTTGGTAATTGTACTGCTAAATGTCCATCTTTAAATGTTGTCATTTTTACATCTTCATCTGACTCTATCCAAGCATTATATCTAACAGCAGTGTCAAATAGATATCTATTTCTTGCTTCTTCTGTCGTTTTTGTTTCATCATTTTCTGTTTCCTCAACACTTATTTCATTTGTTTTGTGTTTCTTATTAGATGAATTTCCATTAACAGTTGTTTCTAGTTCTGTAATATTTTCAAATAAATTCTCTCTTATTTTTGCATCTTCGGGAGTTGAAAATACGATATTTACTAAACTAATTTTTTGCTCTAATTCCATATCTTTAGCTTTCATTAGATTTTGAAAGTCATGTAAAATTAGACTTCTATTTTGGTATAACCTTTTGACATCTTTTGCAACAATGTCCCCACTTTTCAATAAATGAATAACTTCATCTTGTTCTCCCCAAAAAACAA
The DNA here is from genome assembly GCA_944386205.1 of uncultured Clostridia bacterium. GTDB lineage: Bacteria > Bacillota > Clostridia > TANB77 > CAG-508 > CAG-269. The sequence goes on along the minus strand of CALXAE010000077.1, from coordinate 5,244 downwards.
CTGTATCAATTGGAATTACTTCTAATTCATATAATTTTTTTCTATCTTCTTCACCAAATTCTCTTTTTTGATTTCCTTTTTCTATATCATTTTCTATTTTCTCTCCAATTTTCATCATAAATTCGTCTGCTTTTTCATTTCTTTCTTGTTCTGATAATCCGTCTAATTCTAAAGCTTTATACAAAGTAATATATTTTTTGATTAAACTTTCGTCTGGTTTTTTCTGTTCTCTTATTTTTGAATAACTATCTATGATGTATTTTTCTATATCTATATTGCTAAACGAAACTCCTTCTGCTCGAAGTGTTCCTAATTCTTCAATACTTAATATTTCATTTTGATACATTCTCATAAAATCGTCAGGTGATATAATTCCTTGAGTTGCTAAAATAGCATATGTTCTTTCAGATATTAATCCATTTTGAAATAATGCATCTTGATCTTGTTTTGTATCTTTTTGCTTTTGCAATTCTTGTATTAGTTCTGTTCCTGCTTGCAATATTTCGTCCTCTGTTTTGTCTTTTAAGTATAATTCTTGGTATAGATATATATATCTTTTAATTGTTTTAATTTCTTTGTCTTTATCTGTCCCCTCTAGTTCTTTCAATTGTTTCATCTGTTCAATAATAAAATTAGTATTTACACAATTTTCTAAGTGAACATCATCTTTTATTTTACTAATATTGTCTAAACCTATTCTACTATCAGCATACATTTTAAGTACGCCTTGTTCATCTATTAAATTAGTTTCTATCATTCTTTTTAACTCTTTTGTAGACATTACCCCTCTCCAATTTAAAATATATTGTTTAACATATTCTAGTTGTTTTGGAGTTAATTCTGATGCTTGTTTTTCATAATTTACTATTAGATAAATTTGTTCATTTACTACTTCATCTGACATATATCTTCCATCTATATAATGTTCTTTCATTGCCTTTTTTGCATCTTCAGTAGTATAAATTCTTCCATCTATCGTCACTTCTATATCTTTTCCTTCTATGCTAGAAAAATAATCTGGTAAGTATTTTTCTATATTTAAAAATTCTTCTTGTCTATAATTTTCTTGCTCTATACTCCATTTTCCGTCTGTATAAATTGTCTCACCTAATTCAAAATTTTTAAAAACTTGTATTAATGCATTTAAGCACATTTTATCCATATCTACATATTTTTCGACCCCCGCAAAAGCAGTTTTCACAAGTTTTGAAAATCTATCTAATTTATCATTTAATGTATATTCTTCATTTTTATAAAATGCATCAAATTCTTCTGGTGTTAAAATCCCATCAGCTAGTGAATTTGATATAATAACATTATATATTGTATTTCTTAATCCTGGAATTTTAAAAATCTCTCTGCTATCATTTGGTGCCAATGTCAATGCAATTATAAGGGCTTTATTAGGAAGTTTATTAATAACTTTTTTACTTTCTCTTTCTCTTTTTCTTTCTCCAGAAGGAGGAAATTCTTGCAAAAATTCCTTACTAGAAATAACTTCTACTACATATTGATAAAATTCTATTGACATACGGCAAAAAGATATATCTTGATCAGACATGTAGTTTTTTACAAGTTCCCTTGACTTTTGAATTCCTGATTTTATCGCAGTTTTTTGGTTTAAATATTCTTCGTGTAAAGGATGATTACGATTATCAATAATTTCTTGGGCATCTATATATCTTTTTAAAGTAATTAAAATCATTCTTCTTTTATCTACTTTTTCTTCATTATTTCTTAAATATTGTAAAATTACTTCACGTTTTTCTGCCTCCGAACCTAATTTTCTTTGAATAATATTTAATTCTTTTTCTATTTCTTTTTTAGTTAAATTAGGAACAACATATTGAATATCTGATTCAAGGATTTGTAATCCACAGTAATCATTTAATTCCTTAATTGTTGTTTCATCTAAATTCTTCATTCTAAGCCTTCATTCCTTTCTACAAATATCAATCGATTAAAGTACGAATTCGTTTCTACATCATTGTTTATTATATCATGCAATTTTACATAAAGTCAAATACATTAGGGACGTGTCACATCGTTCAAAATGACACGTCCCCCAACAAACTAAAAATCTTTTTCGCTTTCCACATATCCAATGTATGGCAAATTTCTGTAATTTTGATTATAATCTAAACCATAACCAACAACAAATTTATCTTCTATGCGAAAACCAATATATTCTACTTCTAACTCTTTTGTCCTTCTTGAAGGTTTACTTAATAGAGTTGCAATCTTTAAACTATTTGGTTTTTTTAATTGAAAATAATCTTTTAAAAATGCCAATGTTGTTCCTGTATCAATAATATCTTCTACTATTAATACATCTTTTCCTTCTATACTATTTTTTATATCTTTTACTATTTTTACTTTTCCTGTACTTTCTGTTCCTTCATAACTAGAAACTTCTATAAATTCAAATTGTACTTTTGTTTTTAATCTTTTTGCTAATTCTACCATAAATACAACAGAACCCTTTAAAATTCCAATTAAAATAATTTCTTTTCCCTCATAATCTTTATCGATTTCTTTCGCCATTTCTTCCAATCTCTTTTCAATTCTTGTTTCATTAATTAGTACATTCATTTTTATTTCATTCCTTTCTGAAGGCATAAATCTGATTATACTCTTTATCCTTCTTCCCCTTATTTTATAATATAGGTTTTCAAGAGTTACCTATTGTATATCTCATTTCAGATGATATCATATATTATATATGAATTTACTGAGATTTTCAATCCTTTTATTATTTTTTTATTGCCAAAGGCAGGTTACCCAAATAAAGGGAACCTGCCTTTGGTACATAGAATTACTTGAGTTCCGGCAATGTCAATCTAGTAACATCACCTACCAGTGTGTATAAGATACGTGAATAGTTGTAGTCATTTCCTTTTTCTCTACGTTTCTCATAAATCACCCATGTAGCACCAGTTACCTGATACCAGATGCTCATTTCATAAGTATTTCTGAAAGGTTTTTTCCGAGATCTAGTATATCCATAGTCTACACGTTCTTCTTCCTTAATCCCATCTGTCTGCAAAGTAGATTTGTACTGACCACCCTTACTCAAATCAACTTTCACCATATACAGACGGTTTGGATTTTCATGCTTTACAGCAGTGATTCCAAATTCTTCTAGGAAATTCTGGAAAGAATTGTCGCGGAAATATGCATATCGATAGTCGATATGATCTCCGGCTAGCCCCAGAATTCCGTCAGAAAGTTTATGCCCTTTTTTAATGACATATCCTTTCTTCAGTGTTCTAATCGGTTCACCCGGTTTTTTGAGGGTTAACTTCGCAAATCCCAGAGGATTTATAAAGTACCTCATTGAATGTTTGCCATCAGAATATTCTCTGACTGACCAGCATTCAATCGAACCATCTTCTTTTACAAAGCATTCCCATCCATTAAGGATTGCATGGGTCGGTGTTACTTCATAGATATACCGACCAACAGCATTTGCAAAGAATCCGTCTTTAACAATTATCTGTGCTGTAGCCATATTTTTCCTTTCCCTACTACCCACTCTAGTGGCGTTCGTTCCCAAGATACAAAATGGCTAATTTTGTATCTCTGCTTCCTTAGCCGGGCTTTTCTTTTTTAGTTATGATATACACAAAGAAAAATGACTACTTTTAAAATACTCAAGTAATCCTATGAGATAACAAACTGTTATCTATTTTTCAATGTGCAGTATAGGTCTACTGACCTACATACTTATATTATACCACCTTAGGCATATTTTTTCAATTTTTATGTGAACCTTGTTTAAGAATGTAAATTGCAACGCTAAATACATCTTAATAATTTTAATTTTTTTGCAAGGACTTGCTTATTTTTTCGTTTTAGTATAATATAATAAAAGTAAATTAGAAGTATGCAAAAAACATTTTTTATGAAAGGAGGAAATCTGAAGTTTATGGTTAGCGCCTGGACACTTACAAAAGTGTTGACGAGGTTCAGGGTTATCGAAAGATTCGGCGGATGCCCTGGTGGCTTTTACTTATGGTCATAAGTATTAATGAAAGAGCAGTAGTGATACTGTAACAAAGGTTAATACATATAGGTCTTATTTGCATACCTTTGCTTGAATGGAGGATTTATTATGTGTGGAATTGTAGGTTATATAGGAAGCCAAAAAGCAAGCCCTATTTTAATCAATGGGCTTTTAAGATTAGAATATAGAGGATATGACTCTGCTGGTATTTCAACAATTGAGCCAGAAGGTTTAGTTGTTATGAAAGATAAGGGAAGAGTCAGAAATTTATATAATATAAAAGGAATTGATGATTTAAAAGGAACAATTGGTATTGCACATACTAGATGGGCAACTCATGGAAAACCATCTAAAGAAAATGCACACCCTCATCAAGATAATGCAAAATTCTTCAGTGTTGTTCATAATGGTATTGTTGAAAATTATAATGAATTAAGAAAATTTTTAATAGATAATGGTTATACATTTTATTCTGATACAGATACAGAAATTGTACCAAATTTAATCCATTACTATTATACAAAAGAAACTAACGAAACTGGAAAAATGAAATTCTTAACAGCAGTAAAAAATGCATGTTCTGATTTAAAAGGAAGCTTTGCTTTAGAAATTATTTGTAAAGACTTCCCAGATAATATGATTGTTGTTAGAAAAGATAGTCCATTAGTTATTGGAAAAGGTATTGATGAAAATTATATTTCTTCAGATATTCCAGCTATCCTTTCATTTACAAGAGATTTCTATCTTTTAAATGATTTTGAATATGTATTTTTATCAAGAGATTCTGCTGAATTTTATGATAAAGACTTAAATAAAATTGATAAAAAAACACAAAGTATTGAATGGGATGCTGCTAGTAGCGAAAAAAATGGTTATGATGACTTTATGTTGAAAGAAATTCATGAACAACCAACTGCTATTCGTGAAACTATTGGTGCTAAATTTAGTGAAAATTCTAAATGCGAATTTGATGAATTAAACTTTACAAACGAGTATTTATCAAGCTTAAATAAAATTTACATTGTGGCTTGTGGTACAGCTATGCATGCTGGATTAGCCGGTAAAAATATTATGGAAAAACTTTGTAGAATTCCAACTGAAGTAGATATTGCTTCAGAATTTAGATATAGAGATCCATTAATTGATGATAAAACCTTATGCATCTTTATTTCACAATCAGGTGAAACAGCAGATACTATAGCCGCTTTGAAACTTTCTAAAGAAAAAGGAGCTAAAAC
>CALXAE010000076.1 GCA_944386205.1 uncultured Clostridia bacterium | reverse complement strand
ATATTATACAAGAGGTTTTATATTTTTTCAAATTTATTCATTCGAGCCATTTCGAGGTACGAGAAATTTAGTACGATAGTGATGACTAATGCTATTAAAGTAATACCATTGTTTTTTCTGGTTATCTTTTTCATCTCAAATGTTTGATTTTTCTTCATTTGCTTTTCTCCCTTCTATTTTATTATTTTCTTTTGCAATAAACTATATACTCTTAAAACCTTTAGCATATATTTATATTTTACTATAAGCTATAGTACTTTTTCAAGTATATTTTTAAATTTATTTTATCATTTATTTTTTATTTGTTAACTCTTTTGAGTTAATCTTTTCTTTCTTTATTTGCTATACTTTTTTTGGTGATTATTTTATGTATTTAAGTATGGCTGTAAGAAAAAGAATTTATGAACTTTGTGATGAAAGAAATATAACCATTAATAAACTTTGTACAATTTCTGGTATTACACAATCTACTCTTGCCAATATCAATTCTAGACAAAATGCAAATTTAAATATTTTAACAATCATGAGAATATGCAGAGGACTTAATATTTCTTTACAAGATTTTTTTAATTCGTCTGTTTTTAATATTGATACTTTAGAAGATGACTAAATCTTCTTTTCTGATAGTATACATATTTGTTTCTTTTACATATACATTATTTTCACATTCACTGCAATTTGTATTTCTTCTTGTTTCTGATATACTCTCTCCTTCTAATTCCAGCATTACGTCATAACTTTTATCTTTAAATTTATATCTTCCATCTTTAACTTCATCATAAATTATTATTCCCAAATTTTTTTCTTTTAATCTATTTTTTATATTTTCTAAATTTTCTTTAAAATGTGCTACTGGAACACCTACTTTACACAAGCCTTTTGCAAAACAGGTCCTTTTTAATCCTAATGTATATTCTAAAATTATGGCATCTCTGCCAACACTATTAAAAAATGCTCCTGTTTTTATCATGATAATTTTGTCTGGATTTAGTTTTCGTAAATTTTCAATAAATTCATAAAATTTCATTTCTCACCTCTTTTCTTAAAAGCAAAAAAACGAGCACCCGATTTTTTATTTCGAGCACCCGATTTTTTATTTTGGCAAGTCCTATCGTTGAATTTTTTGCCTTACATATTCATATAATATAATTCCTGTTGCAACTGAAGCATTTAAACTTTCTGTTTTTCCAAGCATTGGTATTTTTACTTTTTTGTCAGCTAGTTTTTGTATGTTTTCTTCTACCCCATTTGCTTCATTTCCGATGACAATTACTTTTTTCTTGTAATCAATGTCATAGATACTATTTTTTGTTTGTAATGAGGTTACAACAATTTCAAATTTATGTTTTTTGATTTCTTTTAGTGTTTTTTCTAAATCTTCACATTCGATAATTTTAACTCTAAATATGGCTCCCATTGTAGACCTTACAACTTTTGGATTATAGCTGTCTGCTGTTCCTTTTGATACTAATATTTGATTAAGCCCTATACTGTCTACTGTTCTTAAAATAGTACCTAGGTTTCCTGGATCTTGAATGTCATCTAATGCTACTATGATATCTTGGTTATAATCGATTTCTTGTTCTTCATTTCCTGCTATTTGTGACTTTACTGTATTTTTCTCTACAATTGCCAATATTCCTTGTGGATTTGTAACATCTGTTAAACTTTCAAATAATTTGCTTGTTACATATATACATTCTTGTTTTGCTATCTCATACATTAAGTCTTTAGGAATATTAGATGTTTTTTCGCAATCATCACAAATAACGACTTGTTTAATATTTGCTTTTTCATTGATGGCTTCTTCTATAATTTTAATTCCTTCAATGATATATTCATGGTTCAAGTCTCTATATTTTTTGTCTTTTAATTTTTTTACATGTTTAATAAATTCATTATCTTTACTTGATATTCCTTGCATAAAATCCTCCAGTTTTATTTATATATATGATTTCCATTTTTTAAAATATTATTATTTTTTATCGTATAAATATCGTTGCTTTTAAAACAACAATACACCAAATTTTTGTATGATTGTATTTTATAACTTTTTTTGAATTTTAGCAATATCTTTCTTGTAATGATGAGATTGAATCATGAAAATTTTTGTATTTTTATTCACTTTTATATTTCCCCAATGTCTTCAAAAATTCTGTTACATCATTTAAAATTTTCATTTCATTATTTGTACCAATTTCTAATGTAATCATCGGTTTAATACCTGCTGAAAACTTCAAACTATTTCCATATTCTTTTACAAGTTTTGCTACATCATAGTTAAATTGTGTTTCTTCAAATGTAAAGACAACAGCTGTTTTCTTGCTTGCAATCTTTGATATATTTAATGCTTTTGCTAAATATTTAATTCGTGCAATATCGATTAAGTTTTCCAATTCTGCTGGCATGTTACCAAATCTATCAATAATTTCATCAATAACATTTTGAATATCTTCTTCACTTTTGCATAATGCAATATCTTGATATATTTCAATTTTTTGGTTAGCGTCTGAGATATATTCTTCTGGAATATAGCTGGTTACATTTAAGTCTATTTGAATATCGACTTCTGGTTTTACTTCTATGCCTTTTATTTCTTTTACAACTTCATCTAACAGGTTGCAATATGTATCATATCCTACTTGTTCTAAGTGTCCTGATTGGATTTCTCCTAGCAAGCTTCCTGCTCCTCTGATTTCCAAGTCACGCATTGCAATTTTAAAGCCTGAACCAAATTCCGTGAATTCTTTTATGGCTTTTAATCGCTTGTCTGCCACTTCTGATAGTAATTTGTCTCGTTTATATGTAATATATGCATATGCTTGCCTATCACTTCTACCAACTCTTCCTCGTATTTGATATAGCTGTGCTAATCCCATTCTGTCTGCATTTTCTACAATTATTGTATTGGCATTTGGGATATCAATTCCAGATTCCAAAATTGTTGTACATACCAATACATTTGATTTCTTTTGAATAAAGTCATCCATAATTTCTTCAATTTGATTTCCTGACATTTGTCCATGTGCATAAGAGACTTCTGCCTCTGGTACAAGATTTGCTATTTCATCTGCTTTTCGCTGGATATTTTCTACATTGTTAAAAATGTAAAATACCTGTCCATCTCTTTCCAATTCTTTTGTAATAGCTTCTCTTACCACTTCTCTATCATATTCTAGTACATAAGTCTGTACAGGTCTTCTGTTTTGTGGTGGTTCATAGATAACTGACATATCTCTTACACCTACAATAGACATGTGTAAAGTTCTAGGAATTGGTGTTGCTGTCATGGTTAATACATCTACATTTGTCTTGTATTGTTTGATTTTTTCTTTATCTTTTACACCAAATCGATGCTCTTCATCAATGATTAATAGCCCTAAATCTTTGAATTCTACGTCTTTACTTAGAATTCTATGAGTTCCAACCACAATGTCAACTTCTCCTAGTTTTAAGCCTTTTATCACTTCTTTTTGATATTTAGCAGTTTTAAATCTGTTTAAGATTTCTACTTTGATTGGATAATCTTTCATTCTTTCTTTAAATTCTTGATATTGTTGTTCTGCTAAAACGGTTGTTGGTGCTAAATATGCTACTTGTTTGTGGTCCATAATTGCCTTAAATGCTGCTCTTATCGCTACTTCTGTTTTACCATATCCAACATCTCCACATAATAATCTATCCATTGGTTTATCGTTTTCCATATCTTTTTTGACCTCTTCTATACAACGTAATTGGTCATCGGTTTCTTGATATGGAAATTTTGCTTCAAATTCATTTTGCCAAGGGGTGTCTTTACTAAAGCTAAATCCTTGTGACTTCTCTCTTTTTGCATATAATTCGATTAAGTCTCTTGCCACTTCTCTTAAGTTTTTCTTTACTTTGGTTTTAGTATTTTCCCATTCTTTACTTCCTAATCGATTGATTTTTGGATGAATGGTATCTCCACCAACATATTTTCTAATCATATCCATTTGATTTGTTGGGACATATAAAATATCGTCATTTTGGTATTTTATCTTGATATAGTCCTTAATCGTTCCATCTGCTTTAATGGTATTTACACCAATATAGATACCAATTCCATAGGTTTTATGAACAACATAATCCCCTATCTTCAAATCGGCAAATACGACCTTTTCTCCTTCTGCATATGCTGAATGGACAGCTTTTCTTTTTTTCTTTTCCCCACTAATTAACTCATCTGCTGAAATAACCAATTGATTAATTTCATAATTTTCAAATCCGGAAGTTACTTTTCCAATTCCAATAGTTACAATTTTTTCAACTGTTTTTACTACAATGGTCTTATCTAATTTCTCTTCAACTTTGCAAATAATCTCTTCTTTTTCTAATATTTCTTTTAGCTTTTTTGCCTTTTCTTTGTTCTCAACTAAAATATATACACTTTTTTTGTGTTTTAATGCTTCTTTTAGTTCTTGGAATAGACTTTCAATCTCGCTTTTATAGAAATTTACCTCTCTATATTCAAAAACATATTTTTCTGCTTGTTTATTGGTTATGCTATCTTGTTTTTCTAAGTAGATCAGATTTCTTTTTCCATTTTCTAAAATACTTTCTATTTCTTCATATTCAATTGTATTTTCTAAGCTTTGAGGAACTATTTTTTCTTTTTCAACTAAAGCATCAATTAAATTTTTTCTATCCTGCTTGATATTTTCTGTTCTTTGTTCTATCTTTCTTTCTTCATCTAATGCAATAATATATTTATCTGATAAGTAATCTAATAACGTAGATGCATGTGTATAAAAGCAATCAAAATATTTGTCAATTTTACTAATATAGTTTCCACCAATAATTTGCTCTATATCTTCTTCTACGATTTCTTGCTGATTTTTACTAAAAAACACATCTCTGATATTTTTACATACTTGTTCTATTGGTTGCTCTAATATGTATTCATGTGCTGGATAAATCTCCACTTTTTCCAATGTGTTAATTGACCTCTGACTAACAATTGCAAAATTCCTAATAGAGTCTACTTCATCTCCCCAGAACTCAATTCTAACACCAACTTTTTCTGAAACAGAAATATCTAAAATGCCACCTCTAATACTAAATTGCCCTCTTCCTTCAATTAGGTCACATCTCACATACCCCAAATTTACCAAAGCTTTCTTGACATCTTCTAATGAACAAACATCGCCCACTTTGAAGTGTAACAAATTTTTAAACAATACATCTTTTGGCGGTAATTTTTGCATTAAAGCTTCTATGGTAGTCACAATGATTGAGTTTCTTTTTTCTTTTATCTTACTTAATACTTCTATTCTTTCATAAGGCAAGTCTTTACTTTCTGCAATATAGTCATAAGTTACAATTTCTTTTTTTGGGAATATATCTCCTTTATCGATAAATGCTTTTATATTTCCTGCTATTTCTTTTGCTTGAACCTCATTGTATGTAACAATTAAAATTGGTCTTTTGGCATATTCGTTGATACTGGCTAATAATTCTACCATTCCCACGCCAGTTAAGCCCGATATCATTATCGGACTTTTTTCGTTTTCTATTTGATTTACCAGTGTTACAAACTTTCCGAGATTTTCCAAGTTCTCCTAATATGGTATTCATGTTTATTTGTATTCCTTCCTTGCAACATAGATTTAGTTGATTTCTATATTATACTACATTTTTAGGAAAATATAAATAGTTTTAAAAAATATATTTTTATTATTCAGAGGTTAAATAGGTGCTACCTGCTAAGCAATATATAATATAAAAAATGAGATGATTTTGCGTATCTAAATTTGAAGTTAGAAATAACCAATAAAACCATGAGGAATGTTCACGGTACTCACGTTAGTGAGGGTCTGGCAGAACAATAGCGGGCTTTTTAAACATTTTATCTGTTTATGACATTTTAAAGCCCGCGTTATTGTTCATGTGCCAAATTTCTGAAAGAAATTTGTGTACATTTTGTTTAACGAATAGAAAATTGTATTTTCTATTCGTTAGTAGAGGCTCATGGTTTTATTGCGTTAGTTCTTCAAAAATTTAGCTTATACAAAATCATGAATGACTTTATATTATATATTGCTTAGCAGGTAGCACCTACTTAACCTCTGA
>CALXAE010000075.1 GCA_944386205.1 uncultured Clostridia bacterium | reverse complement strand
CTATTTACTTAAATAGCTTTTGTAATGTTATAGGTTTTTATATTTTCTATAATCAATTTCATACTTTTATTTTATCTGTTTTCAAGAATTAAGTCAATATATTATCGTATTTTATTTCTTGTTTTTTACTTAGATTTCAATACTCTAAGAAAATATAAAAATTCATAAAACCGTTGGTATTCGAGCAATTAATCGTTTTTTGTTTGCTTTTAAAATTTTCAAACACACAAAAATTTTTTTAAAAATTTTTCAAATTTTCTTTTGCTTTTTTATTGACTTTAGTATATTTTATTGTTAAACTTAAAAAGTAAAAATCTTTCTTAGAGTATTGAACTCTGAGAAAGATTTTGTATTTTATAAATCTAAAATAATAGAAAATTTAATAAATTTCTACAAAAATGAGACAGATTGCTACTGTCCCCAATTGTTTCAATTTTTTTCAATTCTTCGTTTCTTTTGGTTTTGTGTGTTGTTGTTTTGATTAATGGCTCATCTGTTAATATCATATGTACCATATATTTATATTTTGGCAAAGTTTTATTAATTTCTTTTATTTTATTCCAAATAATTTTATATAATTCTTCTTGTGTTATGTCTCCATATTTTTCTTTTACGATTTCTTTGTTATAGACCACCTCAACAGCTACTTTGATTTTGCTTTTGTCTTCTTTGTCTTGCATTCCATATGCAAATGATTCTTCTATTTCTTCATTTCGGTTGATTAAGGTTTCTAGTTCTTCTGGAAATACTTTTTTCCCATTTTTTAAGACAATCATGTCTTTTTTTCTTCCTGTGATAAATAGGAAACCGTCTTTGTCTACATATCCTAAATCTCCTGTATGGAACCATCCATCTTGTAATACAGCTTTTGTTGCTTCTTCATTTTCATAATAGCCTAGCATAACATTTGGTCCTTTTACTGTAATTTCTCCTATTCCGTTTTCGTCTTTGTCTACAATTTTGACTTCTGTGTGTTTCATTGGAATTCCGACTGAGCCATATTTTGCATATTTATCATTTTCTGCTGCTATTACTGGAGATGTTTCTGTTAGACCATATCCTTGTACCATATGTATTCCAAATTCATTGAATTTTCTTTCTATTTTGCTATCAAATGGTGCTCCTCCTGCAATAACAAATCGCATTTTTCCGCCTAGTCCATCAATGATTTGTTTAAATATTTTTCTTCTAATATCAATATGGAATTTTAATAGAAAATTACTAATTTTTACTGCCACTTTGATTAATTTTGTTTTTCCTTGCTTCTCGATTTCTTTTTCAATATTAGCATACATTTTGTCAACCAATAAAGGGACACCCACAAAAACAGATACTTGATATTCTAATAGGTTTTGCTTAATATATCGTAAGCCATCTGGAAATACTGTTTTTACACCACATGCTAACATTACTACCATGGCAGTTGAACCAAATATATGATGATATGGTAAAAAGGCAATATTCACATCTGTATCATAAAAAGTTTCTACAATTTGCATATCATAGACATTTGTTGCAATTCCATATTGTGATAACATAACTGCTTTTGATTTAGAAGTTGTTCCAGATGTAAATAATAAGATGCTCATGCTTTTTGAATCCACTTCATGACTAATAAAGTTTTGATTTCCTGTTTCTAAAATTTCTTTTCCTCTTTCTAATAGTTGTTCAATATTTTCAAAACCTTCTATATTGCTCATACAAATATATTCTTGGATATTGGTTTTGTGATTTTCTTTAACAACTTGTATTTTATCTGTTAATTTTTCATCAAAGATAATGGCATCTACTTTACTTCTGATTAGTGATTCTTCTAGTTCATTTTCTTGTAGGTCTTTATCTAATGGAACAGAAACAATGCCACCTAACAAACAAGCTAAATGAGAAATTGCCCAGTGATATTGATTTTTTCCAATAATGGCAATTCGTTTTCCTTGTAATCCTTTTTCATATAAAGCTGTTCCAAGTGCATTTATATCTTCTAATAATTGTGTATAAGTAATGTTTTTGTATTCTATTTTATCTTCTTTTTTCTCTTTAATAGTAAAGGCTATATTCTCTGGATATAGCTTTACAGAATTATATATAATCTCTTTAATATTCTCAAATTTTGGAACTTCTCTTAATTGATTCTTCATATTCAAAATTCTCCTATCTGGTTTTCTTAACCAGATTAGCACATCGTTTCGACTTTGTCAATATTGACTATCCATTTCAATCATGATAATATATATGTAGATGCGTTATCTTAAGGATTTTTTTGATTTGTGAAATTTTTATGAAATTTAAAATAAAGGATTGAAAAAATATGAGTAAAGAAAATATAAAATTGCATATTCCGAGATGGAAAGAATTACCTAATGTGGATTTGTATTTAGATCAAGTCGTTACCTTAGTAAATGAAACATTATCTTCCTTCTTATCTAATGCAAATTCTGAAGAAGATACACTTATCTTAACAAAAAATATGATTAATAACTATGTAAAAAATAAAATTATTGAACCTCCTGTAAAGAAAAAATATAATAAAAATCATTTGGCTAAGTTTTTTGTCATTTGTGTTTTAAAAGAAGTGTATAAAATTAATGATATAAAAATATTGATTAGTTTAGCTTTAGATAGTGCACCAGTTGAAATTGCATATGATAATTTTTGCAAATTATTTGAAAAAGCGTTAGATTGTGTGTTTGAAAAAACAGACTTCATTGATAATTATTCCACAAATGACCGTAAATATTTGTTAAAGTCTGTTTTACTTTCTTGTGCTTATGCTATTTATACAAAAAAAGAAATAAGTGAAAATTAATTCATTTATTTCTTTTTTAAATAATTTTTTCTCTCAAAAGTATAAACTGGAACCAACTCTCTTTTATGTTTTGATGCATTGTATCTTTTTAAAATTTCCTTCTTAGCACTTTCTTCTGTTGTTCCTGTTTCTATCATTTCTGCAATTTGACTATACTTAATTCCCATCTTTTCTTCATCTGTTTTTCCACCTAATCCATCATTTGGTGCTTTTTGCAATATTTTTTCTGGAACACCTAAATATTTTCCAATTTCTAAAACTTCATCAACTGTAAAATTCCCAATCGGATTAAAATCTGAACCATTGTCTCCCCATTTAGTTGTATATCCTACCATTGCTTCACAAAGATTTCCTGTTCCTATTACTAGATAGCCTAAACTTTGTGCTATTCCATATAAGGTGGTCATTCTTAATCTTGGCTTTATATTAATTGTTGCTTCATTTGATAATTCTTTTATTGGAAAAGCTTCTTTTCTTAATCCTTCTTGCCCTATTGAAATATGTATTGCCTTTTCTAATTCATTATATGTATCTGTTAAATCTACCTTTAAAAATTTTACCCCAAAGGTATCTGCAACCAGTTTGGCATCATCAAAATCATTAGAAATGGAATGACAAGGCATAGATACAGCAACTACATTTTCTTTTCCTAATGCCTTAGTTGCCATTGCAATTACAGTTGCCGAATCTTTTCCTCCACTATTTCCAACAACAACACCTTTTGCTCCAGTTTGTTTTACATATTCTTTAATCCAAGTAATTGCACCTTCTGCCTGTTTAATCAATTCTTCTTTTTCTAACATTGTTCTATCTCCTTTATCTAATTTATATGATTTTTTATGTTTTATAAAAGTATTTTGCAAAAATATACCTAGGCATATATGTCTTTTACTGTTTACATAAAAATGTCTCAAAAAGAAACGTCCCCAATGAGACACAATTCGTGATGCAGATATTATTCTGTTTATGGAAAATGGAAATATTATTGAACAAGGTAATCACGAAAAAAGGAACTTCCTTTTTTTGAAGTTCCCTTTTTAGCTTAAAATTCCTCTTCTATTAACTCTAAATTTGCTTGTCTTTTTATTTTACCAGTTGTTGTTTTTATTAATGGTTCATCTGAAACAATAATTCCCCTTATTGCTTTATACTTTGGCATAACACTATTTACTTCTTTTATTTTTTCAGCTAGCACTCTATAAATATCTTCTTTACTTTCTACCTTATATGCTTCTTTCATAATATCTTTATCAAATACAATTTTTACATGTATTTTGATATTATCCTTGTCATCTGTTTGTTGTTTTCCAAAAATAAAAGATTCTTTTACACCTTCGATTTTATTAACCAATCCTTCCATTTCTTCTGGGTATATATTTTTACCATTTTTTAAAACAATCACACTTTTCTTTCTTCCACAAATAAATATATAACCATCTTCATCAATTCTAGCCAAATCTCCTGTATGGAACCATCCATCTTCCATTACTTCTTCTGTTGCTTTTTTATTGTTGTAATATCCTAACATGACATTTGGACCTTTTACCACAAGTTCTCCTACCCCGTCTTCATCTGCTTCATCTATTCTTGCTTGAACATGTGGAATTGGCTTTCCAATAGTTCCCACTCTATGATGTTCATTTGTTTCTATTCCAATGATTGGAGATGTCTCTGTTAATCCATAGGCTTGGCATAAATTAATTCCCCAATTTCTAAAAGTTTCGATTACTTCTTTATCTAATGCTGCAGCTCCACTAATAAATAACTTAATGCATCCTCCATACATATCATGAATTTCTTTAAAAATTTCTTTTTTCTCTTGCATAGATTTATCTTTATATTCTTGCATTAATTTTTTTGTTTCTTCTACTTTTCCCTTTTTCTCAATCATCTTCCATATATTTTTATACATCATTTCATATATAGCAGGAACAAATGCAGCATACGTTATTTTATATTCATTTAAATTTTCCATTATATGTCTGATACCATCACAAAAAGACCTTTCTGCTCCTACATATAATGAAACTAACATACCAACTGTACATTCATATACATGGTGTAATGGTAAAAATGACAATATTTTATCATTTGAATCAACATCTACAACAGATGCATAATCCATTACATTTGAAACTAAATTCTTATGTGAAAGTGCAACAACTTTTGATTTTGACGTTGTTCCTGATGTAAATAGCATAATGCGCATTTCTTCTGGATTAATTTTTGCATTTATATATTCTCTATTTCCGCTATCTACTATCTCTTTTCCTTTTTCTATTAATTCTTTTTCAGAATATATTCCTTCATCATGAATATCTATATCCATAGAAATTAAATGCTTTAATTTGTTTTTTTCGCTATATTTTATTTTTTTGATAGTTTCTTCATATTTTTTAGAATAAAATATAGCTTCTACTTCTGATCTTTCTATTACTTCTTCTAATTCATTCGCTGGTAATGATTTATCCATTGGAACCACGATTCCTACACCACATGCAACTGATAAGTAAGCAAGTTCCCATTCATATCTGTTTTCTCCTATAACACCGATTCTTTTTCCCTTTAGACCTAAACTAATTAGTGCAGTTCCTAAATAATTTATCATATCTCTTATTTCGTTATGTGTATAGGTTTTATATTGCCCTTTTCCTATTTTTATTTTATATCCTGGTTTATCTCCATATAACTCTCTTGTTTTATTTAACATATCTTTTAAGTCTGTTACTTCTAATATATCTTTTGCCATAGTTTTATTTCCTCCGTATATTTTTTTATTTGTTTTTTTATTGCCTATAATAGATTAATATAGATATGAAAAAAAGTCAAATGTTATTGTAAATTTTAAGAAAAAAATCATATATATGTTATCATTAACATTTATAAAAATAAAAACAAAAAAGAAGAAAGATTTGTATCTATCTAAACCTTTCTTCTTCTCTTCATATTTCATTATTGAAATATTTCATATCCTTCTAAATCCGGTCTTTGAATATCTTCATCTGTAACAATATCCATTTTGACATTTCTATCGCAATCTATTTTTATAAAGCCTAATGCAGCATAATCTACTCTTCTCATGATTAATCCTGTTTCCTTATCAATATAGAATTTTGTAGAATCTACTTCAAATCCATTTCTATTCCATACCTATCTGTAATGATTTGATTGATATCTTCATCAAATGAAATTGTTTTATTTTTAATTTCCTGACTAGCCATTGGATAGTCTTTATTCATTCATTAACAGGAACCAAACGATTCGGAGAATTAAGAAAATCTGTTACTGGTATTACGCAAAAAGTATTAACCAATAATT
>CALXAE010000074.1 GCA_944386205.1 uncultured Clostridia bacterium | reverse complement strand
TTGAAAGAGACGAATTATTAGAAAAAATGGTAAAAAAATATATAGGATTAGAAGAGGACTAATATGAGAATATTAGGTATAGATTATGGGGAAGCAAGAGTGGGAATAGCAATAACAGACGCTTTGAATATAACTGCTCAAGGGTTAGAGACTATTCAAAGAGAAAACTCAGATAAAGTGGTTTTAAAAAGACTAGATGAAATTTTAGAACAATACGAAGTAGATACTATAGTTGTAGGACTACCTCTTAATATGGATGGAACAATGTCAGAAAGGGCAGAAATTACTGAAAAATTTGTACATAAATTAAAGTGCAAATATAATAAGCTAAAAATTGAAGTGATTGATGAAAGATTAACCACTGTTGCGGCTCATAAAACAATGAATTTTTTAGATGTAAATAAGCATAAAAAAAGAAATATAGTAGATACTATATCAGCAGTATATATTTTAGAAACATATTTAAATAAATTAAAAAATACATTGAAAAATTCAAATTAATCATGTATTATATTTAATATATAATAAATAATAATAAAAAATAGAAAGGAGAAATTTATGAACGATAACGAAAATTATGAAGGAGAAGATTTAGATAACATTGTTATATTAAATGATGAAGATGGTAATGAAGTAAGATTTGAATTCTTAGATTTAGTAGAATTGGATGATGAGGAATATGTTGTATTATTACCAATTTCTGAAAAAGCTGAAGAAGAGGGAGAAGTTGTTATCTTAAAAATAGAAGACATAGACGAAGAAACAGATGAAGAATCATATGTAAGTGTTGAGGATGAAGATACACTTAATAGAGTTTTTGAAATTTTTAAAGAAAAATTCAAAGATGATTTTGATTTTGTAGATTAATAAAAACTTTAACCTTGTGATATAAGGCGAAGGGGGAATAACAAATGAGGAATTTTTCTACATGGCTATTGGCATGCTTTATGGTAATGTTTTGGGTGTTTAGAATTATTGTTGCTTTAATGGCACAATTACACCAAGAATTTTTTATTACACCATTTGATGAAACAATGGAGATAATTTTATTATTTGTAGTATTACTATGTTTAGTGCTAGTGGTAAAAAGAAAAATAGCAGGAGCATTAATTTATTTATTTGCCTATGGAATGTATTTTGGAGCAGATGTAGCAACGAAACTAACAAGTTTATTTGAAGAGGGATCTCAATTAGGATTAAATGATTATACAGCTTTAATTATATCTTTAATAGGTATCATTATTCCAGTTGCTGTATTATTAGACTTATTAGCAGATAAAAATAGAAAAGCACATCCTAAAGATAAAAAGACAGACTGGTTTTATAAAAATGAACAATATGATAGAAAATTAGATGATAGAGCTGATAAAAATAATTATAGAACTTTGTAAGAAAAGAGAGACATTTGAGAGCTGGTCTTAAATGCCTCTTTTTTACATTATAATACAACGTACAAGGAAGTGAACACAATGAATAATAATGAAAATTCAAGAAACATGAATATTAACTGGTATCCCGGACACATGGCGAAAACCAAACGACAAATTATGGAAGATGTAAGATTGGTTGACATTGTCATAGAATTATTGGATGCACGAATTCCTATATCTAGCCAAAATCCAGATATAGCAGAAATTACAAAAAACAAAAAGAAAATTATTGTATTAAATAAATGTGATTTGGCAGATGAAAGACAAAATAAAAAATGGGTGGAATATTTTAATAATAAAGGGATTTCAGCAGTTTTAACAGACTCTAATTCTGGAAAAGGAATAGAAGAATGTGTTAGAAAAATAGAAAAAATAATGGAAGACGATTTAAGAACTCAAGCAGAAAGAGGAAGGATTGGAAGAAAAATTAAAGCAATGGTTTTAGGAATTCCGAATGTTGGAAAATCTTCATTCATTAATCGAATTTCTAAAAAAACATCAGCTGGTGTTGGAAATAAGCCAGGAGTAACAAAACAAAAGCAATGGATTAGAATTAATGATAAAATAGAATTGTTAGATACTCCAGGGGTTTTATGGCCTAAATTTGAAAGTGAAGAGGTTGCTTTACATCTAGCATTTACTGGAACGATAAAAGAAGACATCTTGCAGAGAACAGAAATTGCCTATTATTTAGTAAAATTCCTAATAGAGCACTATCAAAAACAATTATGTGAAAGATATAAAATAACAGAAGAATATATAAAACAACAATTGTCAAATGATGAAAGCGCAGAAAATGAAAATATTTATGAAATTTTCTTGGAGATTGGAAGAAAAAGAGGTTGCATTATTGCTGGAGGAAATATAGATGAAGAAAAAACAGCAAGAATATTATTGGATGAATTTAAAAATGGGAAAATTGGAAAAATTACAATAGAAAATGAGTTATATTAAAAAACAAAAGAGGGGAGTAAAAAATGAAAGAAAAAGGAATTACTTTAATTGCATTGGTAATTACGATTATTGTTTTATTAATTTTAGCAGGTGTAACAATAGCAACACTAGCAGGAAAAAATGGCATTATAAAAAGAGCTGATGAGGCAACAGAAAAAACGAAAGAAGCAAATGCAGAAGAACAAGTAAAACTTGCAGTGCTAGGAAGTAAAGATACACAAGGTAAATTGAATAATGAAGATTTGAGAGATAATTTAAATCAGATAGAAAAAATAGAAGGTGTGCCAAATCAAATAACAGATGAAGATTATCCATTAACAGTAATAGTTGATGGATATAGTGTGATTATCAAAGCAGATGGAACAATAAAAAAACCAGGCAAATGGAAACTAATGAAAGAAAATGGAGAAACTGTTATAACAGATGGAACTACCAAACTAAAAATAGGAGACTATGTAAATTATGATCCAACAAGAGGAGGAGAAATACAAGAAACAGAACATGAATCACCACAAGGAAGTGATACACTTGCAGATGGAGTAGAACATACAGAAAAAGGAAATGGATATGGCAACTTGTATTTTAGTATTTCAGCAGATACCGGTGGTTGGAGAGTATTAGGACTAGATCCAGAAACAGATGAAATATTACTAATATCAGCAAAAGCTATCAAAACAATTGATAACATAGAATTATATTTAAGAGGACAAACAGGAGTAGAATGGGGAGAACAAGAATTAAATGAGATTTGTGCAATATATGGAGAAGGAAATGGAGCAACAGATGCAAGAAGTATAACTGTACAAGACATTAATAAAATAACAGGCTATCATCCAGAAGTAGCAATGTATGGGCAAGGAGAAACATATGAATATGGAAAACAAACAACATATTCATTAGATGTAGCAAATCCTTTTAAATACTATGATACTGCATGGAAGTCATTAGGACAAGGTCAAAATGTAACTTTAACAAGTACAGCATATTATTATTATCCAGATACATTAACAGATAGTGAAACAGATACAACTACTGGAATTGATAAGGAAAGTAAAGAATATGAGATATTGTTTGAAAGTGAAGGAAAATATTGGTTAGCTTCTTCATATACACGTACATATAGTGATTATGCAGATTTTGGATTTTATCATGTAAACTCCGGACAAGTAAGTCCAGATATGGTGTTCCATTCTAATGGTACTATTTGTAGCAATGCTAATGGAGTACGCCCTATTGTTTCATTAAAAGCAGATGTTAGTATATCAGGTGGAGACGGAAGTGATACAAGTACCGCTTATCAAATTCAAGATACAACAGAATAGAATATATAAAAATTAAATGTAATAAATTTAATATAAAAGAGGAAGTAGAATGGAAGAATTTATAACAATCAATAGGACAAAAGAAGAAGTAGAGCTAATGTCACCTTTAACTTGGGCCTATATAGGAGATGCGGTGTATGAGTTGTATATAAGAAATAAATTAATAAATGAAACAAATTTGAAACCACATAAGTTACATATAGAAGCAATTAAATATGTAAAAGCAAAAAGTCAAGCGGAAAAGTTAAATGAAATTTACGAAACATTAACTGATGATGAAAAAGATATTGTGAGAAGAGGAAGAAATACACAAAATCATCATTTACCCAAAAATTCAAATGTACAAGAATATATGTATTCCACAGCATTTGAAGCTTTAATTGGTTATCTATATTTAACAAAACAAAACACGAGACTAGAAGAAATATTTGACAAAATTTAATAAGATAACAGGAACAAAAAATAGCTGAAATAGTGAAAATTCAAAAATAAGACTTGAAAAATTCACAAATATATAGTAAAATAGGTATGTTGGAAAACAACATACCTTTTACTTAGCCTATAGATAAGCACCAAATCTTAAGCTCAGTTAAAGGAGAAAAACAAAAATAGGAGGTGTAAACGATGACAAAGGAAAGAAAACAAGAAATCATTAACACATATAAAAGAGAAGAAAATGATACTGGTTCACCAGAAGTTCAAATTGCTCTTTTAACAGAAAGAATTAATGAATTAACAGAACACTTAAAAGTTCACAAAAAAGATAACCATTCAAGAAGAGGTCTTCTAAAAATGGTTGGAAAAAGAAGAAACCTATTAAACTACGTAGCTAAAAAAGATATCAATAGATATAGAACAATCGTTGAAAAATTAGGAATAAGAAAATAACATATAAGCCCGGTGTATAATCGGGCTTAAAAAAAATTTTAGTAAACTTGAGATTAGGTAAGTAGCTTGTATGATGGGCTGGTTGTCCAATTGGGGACGTTTCCTTTTGAGACATTTTTATGTAAAGTTATAAATATGACTTTGCATAATTATATAATATTTCAACTTTATATATTATTTATTGACATTTAAAATGTATTTAATTAACTTTACATAAAAATGTCTCAAAAGGAAACGTCCCCAATTGGACAACCAACTCATCATAGAGGTTACCATCTAAATTAAGTTTACTAAAGTTTGCAAATGGTGCAAATATTTAATTTAGGAGGATTTTTTATGTTTAAAACTTATGAAACAGAATTAGCAGGAAGAAAACTTGTTTTTGAAACAGGTAAAATGGCAGGACTAGCAAATGGAAGTGTATTGGTTAGATATGGAGATACAGTTGTACTTGTAAATGTTACAGCTTCTAAAGAACCAAAAGAAGGAATTGACTTTTTCCCACTTTCAGTAGATTATGAAGAAAAATTATATTCCGTAGGTAAAATACCAGGAAGCTTTATTAAAAGAGAAGGAAAACCAAGTGACAAGGCGATTTTAACATCAAGAGCAATTGACAGACCTTTAAGACCTTTATTCCCAAAAGATTTTAGAAATGATGTCGTTGTTGTAGCAACTGTTTTATGTGTTGACCAAGATAATTCACCAGAAATTGCAGCTATGATTGGTGCTTCAGCAGCATTATCTATTTCAGATATTCCATTTGGTGGACCAACAGCAGCAGTAAATGTTGGATTAATTGATGGAAAAATTATAATTAACCCAACAGAGGAAGAAAGAGAAAAAAGTGACTTAACATTAACTGTTGCAGGAACAGAAAAGAAAATTGCTATGATTGAAGCAGGAGCAAATGAAGTTCCAGACGATGTCATGTTAAAAGCAATTAAAGAAGGTCATAAAGAAATTAAGAAAATTTGTAAATTTATTGCGAAAATGAAAAAAGAAATTGGAAAACCAAAATTTGAATATAAATCATTCGCAGTACCAGAAGATATTTACGAATTTGTAGAAAGCAATTTCAAAGAAGATATGTTAACAGCTGTTCAAGAAAAAGATAAAGAAACAAGAGACAACAATGTTTCAGAACTATCAGAAAAAATTGCTAATAGTTATGAAGAAAAATTTGGACAAGAATCTGCTGAAGAACATAAAGGAGATTTAGGAGAAGCTATCCATAATTTAGAAAAGAAATGTGTAAGACATTTAATCTTTGATGAACATAAAAGAGTAGATGGAAGAGCATTAGATGAGATAAGACCATTATCATGTGAAGTAGGATTATTACCACGTACACATGGAAGTGCCTTATTTACAAGAGGACAAACACAAGTATTATCAGTTGCAACATTAGGAATGATTAGTGAAGAACAAGTATTAGATGGAATTGATACAGAAGAATCAAAAAGATATATGCATCATTATAACTTCCCAGGATATAGTGTTGGAGAAGCAAGAACTTCAAGAGGACCAGGTAGAAGAGAAATTGGACATGGTGCTTTAGCAGAAAAGGCATTAGTACCAGTTATTCCATCAAAAGAAGAATTCCCGTATGCGATAAGAGTGGTATCTGAAGTATTATCTTCAAATGGTTCAACATCACAAGCAAGTATTTGTGGTAGTACATTAGCATTAATGGATGCAGGTGTACCAATTAAAAGACC
>CALXAE010000073.1 GCA_944386205.1 uncultured Clostridia bacterium | reverse complement strand
TCTCCTATTTGAATTTTTGTATTTGCTTTTGAAGTTTGAAGTGCTTGTCTATCTGTATTAACAGCAATAAAGTCTACACCTTTTATTCCTGCATCAATCATTCTATTAACAGCATTATTTCCTGCTCCTCCAACACCTATAACCTTTATTGTTGCAGTTCCATCCATCATTGTAATATTGTTATCATCATTGTAATCCATCATTTAGTTTTTCCTCCCTTATCTTATATATATTTTTTATTTATTTCTTATGTATAGAAAAACTCTTTTATTTTTTCTATAATTGTTTTAAACACATTTTCATTATTTTGTGTATCTATACTGCTTGAAACAGTTTTTGCAAATGGTCTTGCTGCTATATATCTAACCAATGCATAACTTGTTCTATATGCTGGCTTTACAGTACTAATAGCTCTTCCTGTTGAAATTTTTACTGGAATATTTAAATTAATTTTTCCTGCTACATCACTTTTA
The DNA here is from genome assembly GCA_944386205.1 of uncultured Clostridia bacterium. GTDB lineage: Bacteria > Bacillota > Clostridia > TANB77 > CAG-508 > CAG-269. Next base: position 5,940 of record CALXAE010000073.1, on the reverse strand, counting down.
TTGATATTAACAATACCTTGCCCTGTTAAAACAACATTATTAATTTTATGTTTTAATCCATTATTTGTGATGTCTTTATTAATAATTGAAAACATTTCTTCTATTCTTGCTTCAATTATTTCAATTAATTCTGAACTTTTTATAATTCTATTTTTGTTCTCATCCTTTGAAGTATTTAATATGATGTCATTATCATTATCTATAAATGATTTTAAAGCTAGTCCATATTGCCTTTTTAATTTGTCTGCTTCTTCTTCTGAAATGTTTAATACTAAAGCAATATCATTTGTAATATTATCTCCTCCTAAAGGAATTGAATTTGTATATATAAAGCTACTTCCTTCAAAAACACCTATATCTATATTTCCTGCTCCTATATCTAAAAGCATAATGTTATCATGTAATTCATTGCTATCTAAAATTAAATTTCTTTCTGCAAGGGTTACTGGTACAATTCCATCAATTTCTAAATTCGCTTTTTTGAAAATATTATGCAATTGCCTTACATAATCTTTTTCTGCTAATATAATTTGTGCACTAATCGTAAAACTTGAACTTAAATTTCCAACTGGGTCTGTGACAACTGTTCCATTATCCAATGTAATTTTGTCTGGTACAATATCAATTAGTGACTTTCCATCTGGTATTTCAATATCTTTTACTTGCATAATGGCATTTTGTACATCTCTAACAGAAATTCCAGAATATTTATCTTTTACTTCTTTGGTTATTGAATTTTGGACAATTGTTACATATTTACCTGGAATTGTTACATATGCTGAATTGATTTTTAAGTTAGTTTCTTCTTCAGCATCTTTTATTGTTTTGGCTATGCTTAAACTTATTTCATCTTCATTGATGATTTTACATTTTTTCAGTCCACTACATTTATATGAGGTATTGCTTATAATTTCGATTTGACCAAAATTGTTTACTTCCCCTACAACGGTGCAAACCTTACTTGTACCAATGTCAATACCCACTATGATATCACCTATTGCCAAGTTAATTCCTCCATTTATTAGTATATTTTTTCTAAGTGTATATATATTACATTTTAAAAAAAATGTCAATAGAATTTGTAATATTTCTGTAATATTTTTGCAACACTGTTGTAACACTCAGAATGTTTCTTTTCTCACCATTTTTATTGCTTATTTCCTTTATTTTTCAGTGATTTTAATCTCATAAATTCATTTTTTCAGATTGAAATAAGAGTTGATCTTAAATTCAAGATAAACTCTCGCTTTTTTATGAATTTTCTTGTTGTTTTTCTTCTGTTTTATTTTTTTCTTTTACATCTTTTTTAGATGTTTTTTCTTTTATCATGTCTGACCATTTTTCTACATAATATCTTCTTATAGTACCTAAATTCATAAACATTCTCCAAACAAATACAACAATTGCTGCCAAATAAATGTCTACATTTAGTTTTTGTCCTAGAATAGTTAATAATATGGCCAAAATGGCATTTCCAAAAAATCCTGATATAAAAATTTTCAAATCAAAATTCTTCTTAATAACAGATGCGATTCCTCCAAATACAGAATCTAATGCCGCTATAATTGCAATTGCTAAGTAACTTGAATATGTATAAGAAATCATTGGTGCATTTAACCCCAATATTGCTCCTAAGATACATCCTATCAATATAGCAATAAATATCATGTTCTTTCCTCCTATTCAATATATTTTGTTTCTATTTCACCATTATATTTTCCTATGGTTATATCATTGTCTTTTTCTATTGTTGCTGTATGTCCAAGTGTTTGCAATTCTTCTACTTTTCCACCATTTCCTGTCACAGCACTTTCCATATGTGATTGATTTCCAATTACTTTTATAACATAAGGTTCTAATATTCTTTGTCCATTAATTTTTACAAAAGAACCATCTAAAATATTTACAATATCTGTTGTATTAATAATTCTTTCATCATTAATTGATATTGCTTCTGCTCCTGCAAATTTCAAAGCATTTACTATAATCAATAAATCATCTGCTGAAATTGCTGATGCATTTTCTTTACTTTTTAAGGTTATTACAATTCCTTCTCCATGAACATCTGTCAATCCTAATAAAGTATTTGTTTGCTCTAATTCTTCTTGCACTAATCTGCTTGCTTCATTATTTGATTCTTCATCATTTTTATATTCTTCTATTCTTTGAGTTACTTCTTGATATTGTGCATCTATTTCCTCATATCTTGATTTCCAATTAGCTAACTCTGTTTTCAATTCAGCTTCCTGCATATTTTCGATTTCCATGATATCTGTTTCATTAACTACTTTAAATTGCATTGTCATTACCGTTACTAATGCAAAACAGGCAATTCCAATTGTAATTGTCATAGCTATTTTTCCTTTTTTCATCCTTACTATCATTCCTTTCTCAAGGTTAAATTTTTTCATCCACAACAAATTTATTCTTCAATATTTTGTAAATATTCAAAATTAATTACACCTGAATATTTTGGTATTGTAATACTATTAGATCTTTCTAAGCTAACACCTACACCATCTTGTTTCATATATTCTAAATATCCTCCTGCTCTTTCTAATCCTGCTAAATATTCTGGAAGTCCAATAGCTTTTATGACAAATGGTGCTCCTATTCTTTCTCCATTAATATCAATTGTGTTTCCTCTACAAGAAATCGCTGTTGTTAATACCCATCTTTGGTCATTAATTGATATTGCTTCTGCTCCTGCATTTATTAATTCGTTTACAACACTTAAAACATCTAAATCATGTACAATTAATTGACTTGGATTTAATGTTGATGTAGCAATTCCTGTTCCATCTGTTAATGTAATCGTTACTCCTGGTCCAGTAACTTCTGTCATACCTGTTAATTTATTTCCTTCTGTAATTTGTTGTTGTGCTTGTTCTAATTCTGAATTATTTTTTGTAGCTTCTTCTCTTTGTTTTTCTAATTCTTTTTCTGCTTCTTCTAATTCTGCAAATCGGTTATCATATCGCTCTTTATATCGTAAAATTTCATCTCTTAATTCATTTGCCTCTTGATTTTGGCTAAGCGTAGAATTCGTACTTCTGATTGTCCTTACTTGTATCACAATTCCCAAAGTTAATGCAAAACACATTACACCTAAAATGATACTTATCACCTTTTTGTTTGTCATAATTTCACCTCTTTATTTAAGTCTTAGACATCTATACCTTTTCTCTAAAATATATTCGGAAACCATTATTCAAATCTCCGTTTGCAAATATTTCTCCTTCAACATCTTTCTCTTGTTCTAATATTGCCATAACATATAATATTTTGTTACTTAAATTTGAAGCATCTCCTAAATGAACAGTCTTCCTCTCTTCTTCCATATATATACTATAATCACTTTTATCACTAATGTCAATACTTGTGACCTTTTCGACTAAACCTGCATCATTCATTGCACTCATAATTCTTAATACTGTTTCTAATGCTGTTAAATCTTCTTGCTCTATTCTATTTCCTACAGTTATATTTTCTTCTGCTGTTGTAATTCCATAAATGACTGGCAAATCTAGCTCATTTTGTGTAATTTCTAATATATATCCTTGTGTACTCATATAGGCAAATTCTCCCAACACTGGTACACTAAATGTTGGCTCTCTTTCTATTACTTCTATTTGTACTTTATTTGGTAATACTCTTTTTATATTTACACCTTCTATGTAAGCATTTTGTTTTATATTGTTAATAGCTTTTGTCGCAATAAATCGAAAGATATTTTCATTTGTATTAATATCTGATAAGCTAATTACTGTGTCGCTTGACACTCTGTTATTATTTAATACTTCTATGTCTGTTATATTAAAAATTGGTGAACATGTTGCAAAAATAATGGCACCAATAATGATTCCTAATAATACAATTATTTTTACAATACGTTTAATTCTTTTTATTGTTTTATTTCTTTTTCTTTGTTGTTTTGTAAATTCCTTCTTTTTTTGCTCTTCTTGTTTAATTTTATTTTTATTGGTCATACCAATAACCGTTTCTGTATCAAAGTCAAATTCATCATCAAATTCTTGTTGTTTTCTTTGTTCTATTCTTTTTTCTCTTTCTTTTGCCTTTTTTCTTCTCATAATGTCATCAATGGTTTCTTCTTGGTCTTGTCCATTATCAAAATAATATAAATTCACTTCTTCTTCGTTTTGAACCTTTTGTTTTCTTGACAATTTGCTTCCTCCTTTGCTTGTTTCTGTTTTTGTCCATTTTGGGTGATGATTTGGGGACGGAGAAAAAATCATCATTTTGTTTTTAAAAAATTAAACAAACGAATTTCTAGAAAAATGATGATTTTTTCTCCGTCCCCAAATCATCATCCAAAATGGACACTTAATCTCTATATATATTTCCATTTATACTTCGTATCTTATTTTCAAAGCTGTCATATCCTCGCAAAATATATTCTATATTCTCCACTTTTGATTCTCCCTTTGTGGATAAAGCCGCCATAACCAAAGCTGCACCACCTCGTAAATCTGTGGCTTTTACATTTGCACTGTATAATCTTCTAACACCTTTAATAATCGCCGTTCGTCCTTCTACTGTGATCTTAGCTCCCATTCTAATTAATTCTTGTGTATATTTATATCGATTTTCAAATATATTTTCTACTATGACAGATGTTCCTCTTGCAATGGTTAACGATGTGGCAAATATAGATTGCATATCTGTTGGAAATCCTGGATATGGCATTGTTTTAATATCTGTAGCTTTCAATCTTTTAGGTACATTAATTTCTAAACGATTCGCTTGAATGTCTATTTGACAGCCACATTCTTCTAATTTATTTACAATTGGCACAATATGTGTATTATTAATATTTTCTAAAATTAAGTTTCCATTTGTCATTGCTGCCATACACAAAAATGTTCCTGTTTCAATTCTGTCTGGCATAATATTGTAACTTACATCTTTTAATTTTTTGACTCCTTCAACTTCAATTTTATTTGAACCTGCTCCTTTTACTTTTGCCCCCATTCGATTTAAGAAATTTTGTAAGTCGATAATTTCAGGCTCTCTTGCTGCATTGGTAATTGTTGTTGTTCCTTCTCCTAAACAGCTTGCAAGTATGGCATTTTCAGTTGCTCCCACACTTGGAAATTCAAAGTCAATTTTTTCTCCAATTATTTTATCACAACTACATGCTATTTTTCCATAGTTTTTGTCAATATTTATTCCTAATTTTTCAAATGCTTTTAAATGTAGATCGATTGGTCTTGTTCCAATGTCACAGCCTCCTGGATATGATAACGTACATTGCCTATATTTTCCTAATAGACTTCCTGCAAAAATGACAGAAGAACGCATTTGTCTCATTAATTCTTCTGGTATCTCATATTTGTTTATATCTCTTGTGTCAATAATTACTTTATTCTTCTTTTTGGTTACTTTTCCTCCTATTTTTCTTAAGATTTCAAACATCATTTGTGTGTCATGTATGTTCGGCACATTGTACAATGTTGTCTCTCCACCATTTAGTATGGTTGCTGCTATAATGGGTAAACTAGAATTTTTGGAACCTGATATTTTTACGGTTCCTTCTAGCTTGTTTCCTCCTTTGATTATGTAGCTAGACATTTTTTCTCCTCCTTTTATGTTTTTGTTATATTTTATGTTTTCTTTACATAAAAGGTGTATTTACTATTTTAAAAGTTCTAAAATTTCAAGTTATTTCTTGAAATCTTAGAACTTTTTTCAGTTGGTTGCAAATTGTTACCAACTGGTTAGTTTATCTATCCAGTTGAGCTGAATTCTTGACAGTTCACAAATCTTTTCGTATAATAATAGTGAACTACTGAAAGCACAAATGTGTTGTAGGTAGTGTTTTTTTTACATTTTCCCTACATGGGTAAAATGTTTATTTTTTATTATTATCTTTTAACATTTTCATCATTTTATCAAAGTCACTTTCTAATTGTTTCATTT
>CALXAE010000072.1 GCA_944386205.1 uncultured Clostridia bacterium | reverse complement strand
TGTCCAATATCTAAACAAACTTTTTTCTTTTGAAGATTTGAAATAAAATCAAAATTAATGGTTTCAAATTTATCTAAAAGAACATAAATGTCATTTTTTAAGAGATCTTCTGGCAATTCTATTGGAAGATTATCTCTAAAAAACAAAGTACGTTTATTGATTATAGGTGAATACCAACTATGAATAATGCTGTTATCACCTAATTCTGTTTGGTTTGGAATAATGATATTCATAATAGAAGTTGAAATGTCGTCACGACGAACTAGACTTGTATTTACATTGCCAGCTTTCAAAGAAGAAAGGGCAATATCACCTTCTTTATCTTTACCACAAGTACCAACAGCATAACAGGTTTCACCTAAATATGATAAGTTATATAATGTATTCCAGTTACTACCACCGCCATCTTGTTTGATTAATTCTAAATCTCCGTTATAAATATTATCTAAGATGATATCTCCATGAGATATAAATAGTTTAGACATAATCGATTCCTCCCATGGCAAATTATATTATAAAAATGCAAAATATACAAGCTTTTACGGGGCAAAACAAGAAAAAATATGGAATTTTACATAATTTTAGGTGAAAAAAGTATAAAAGCCAAGTATTATATACAAATTTAGATATTTGTGGTATAATTGAGATAGTGTTTATTTTAAGAAATCTTTATGTTTCTTTGAAAACTCAAAAATATAGTTAAATTAGAAAAGTAAAGAAAGTTTTTGTGAAAAATGGTATGAACAGAGTAAATGTTAAAAAGCTCATTATTATTCACTGAATTAACTCTTGGGAAAGGATTGAGATTATTAATGAAAATAAAAAATACAATACAAAAAACAACAGGAAGATTAGCAGACAGGAGAGGGAATTTTAAAAGAACAATTGATTTAAAAAGATTGGAAAAATATGCTAATGAAATTGATATGGTTTTAACATTATATAACAAAAAGAGCTGTAATGAAACAATGATGGTAAAAGGGCTTAGAAAATTTTCTGGCGAAACAACTGTTAGAAAAACACATCAAGAAGATGTAGAAAAAATTACTAAGGAAATTGCCAAAAAATTAGGATTAAACGAACAAATTGTAGGGATTATGGCAAAACATCATGATATAGGTCATACTTTTTTAGGACATAGTGGAGAGTGGTGGATATCTAATATTCAAGAAGATGATGGATTAGGAAATGTATGCCATAATACTGCGGGTGCAAGAGAATTGGTATTTACAGACCATGTATATGAGCAAATTATGGAGAAAATAAAAGTACATAATCCACAAGTCAGCCAAAAAGAATTAGATAAAATTAAAAATTCTTTATGGCTAATTATCGACGGGATTAATACACATAATGGTGAGAAACCAGAAAAAGAATATGTTGCTGATATAAGAAAGACAGAAAGAGACTTTGAACTAGAAATGTTAAAATGTTATGGTATTAAAGGATATGACAGAAAAATCGAACCAGCAACATCAGAAGCTTGCTTAATGAGACTAGCAGACCAAATTTCTTATATTCCATTAGACATGGTAGATGGACTACGAGAGGGACTAATCAGAGATGAAGAAGGAAAGATTGTAGATACATTAGACGAGGATTATATTGAAGTATTGACAGCTTTAGGAATTGACAGAACTGAAATTGATTTAGCAAATAAAGAAAAATCATATTCAAAAATTGCAGAAAGAATAAAAGAAATCTTTATCAATGATGTAATTGCAAATAGTACAAAAGGAAAAATCACTATGTCACCAGAGACGATGACATTAATGAATCAATTAAGAAATCTGAACAATCAAAAGGCAGTAAACAATGTTGTGTTAGCAGAAGATCAAGCAACATATCCAATAGCCATTCGTAAATTAAGAGATAAATATGCAAAGATATTTATGGATGAAAACTTGGATGAAATTATTAGAGGAGAAAATCCAACAACTGCGGAAAATCTAGCCACAGTACAATATAGTGAAAATGATGAAAGATTTATAAGATATATTTTAAAATCAGACTCAAGAGATTTACAATTTACACAAAATAGTGTCAAAATGGCATTAAAAGAATCTATTGCAGAAGAAATGGACATTGCAAGAGAACATGCAAAAAATCAAAAAAGATATCAAGACAAAGAAGAGTTAGGATTAGATTATACAAGCAAAAATGCAAGAATAAAATTATATATATCTGATTATGAAAGAAAATGGAATGAAGGCAAAATGATAGGATATAATGAAGAAACAAGAGAATGTGACATTGAAAAAATATATAATGCAGTCGTTTCTGATAAGATATCAAGAACCTATAAACCATATTATAAAGATATGAGAACAAGAATAGCAGATGTTATGGCAGGTAAATATATTGCTTCTTTAAATGATTCAGAATTTTTACAACTATTGCAAGATGAAAAACTGGTATCTCCAGAACAAGTTCAATCCTTAACAAGAAAATATAGAGATATTGAACATTTATTAGATGAGGCATATATCCAAAGTAATTGGAAAACGATTGCAAGCATACAAGAAAAGACTACAGAAGAGGAAAAAGAAGGAATAAAAGGAGAGGTAAAATAATAAGGAATATGAATATTTTAATAACTATTAATAAAAAATATGTAAAACAAATAAATATATTATTAAATTCTATTCAGTATTCTAATACAAAAGAGTATTTTGACGTATATGTGTTACATAGAGATTTAGAAGAAACAGATTTAAAAGCCATCAATAATAATCTGGATTTAAAAAGATAAAAACATCTACTATACAACACAAGAGGAAAGTTTTAAAATTCCATTTGTTCGTAAATTAATAAAATTATTAAGAGCTATTCCAATACCAAAAAGTATAGAAAACAAAAAGCATTTTTTAAAAGCAATTGATGAAGCATTAAAAGAAAACAAAATAATACATGTTTATCCAGAAGCTGCTTTATGGCCATATTGCAAAAAAATACGCAACTTCAAAAATGGAGCATTTGATATGGCAGTTAGAAATCAAGTTCCAATTATCCCTTGTGTGTTTACATTTAGAGAGCCAACTGGAATAAGGAAGTTATTTAAAAGAAAACCAGATGTAACTTTAAAAATATTAGAACCAATTGAATCAGATAGTGATAAATCGATTAGACAACAGGTAGAAGAATTGAAAGAAAAAACATTTGTTAATATGAAAGATGCCATAAGATAAGGAATCGAAACCATTTGGATAGAAGGGAAACTAATTTATCATGAATAATAAAAATATAATGGAAGAAAAAAATCAAAAAATAGAAAAAATACAAAATATAGATAAAAATTACAATCTAAATATGATGAAAGATTTACTAATTTCAAGAGCATTTCCCGAATATATTAAAGCAATTATCAGTAAGAACGAAAGGTATGAAATTGTAGAGCAACCAGAGAAGCTATCAATACGTGCAGACTTGATTTTAAAAGATAATATTAGTGGTCAATATAAAGTATGTGAAATAAAAACAAATACAATCTATACCCAGGAAAGAATAAATAGTATTAGAGACAGTATTAATGAATATAAAATGACACTTAGTAATGAATATGCAAATATCCAAGGTGTATTTATTTTTCTGGGGAAATTGTCTTTAAAAAATCAACAATTTTTAAAAAAAGATGGAATTGAAATATGGGATAGAGAATATATAGTATCACATTTTAGAAAAGAAATTGAAGAAATAAATAATCCCGATTTCAATAAGGTATTAAAAATTATAGAATTTATACCTGAAAAGGTATTAAATGAATATGATGAAAAAATTAAAAAATTAAAAAAATGTGAACCAGGAACAGAACATTGGAATGAATATCAAATATTAGTTGGGGAGATTATAGAATTATTATTTTGCCCACAACTTGAAAAGCCACTGCAAGAAATTTATGACAGAAGTAGAATTAATAGAAGAGATTATATTATGCCAAATTATTGTCAGGAAGATTTTTGGCAATTCATGAGACAGAATTATTGTGCAGATTATATTGTTATAGATGCCAAAAATTCTGCAAGAGGTGTAAAAAAGCAAGATATATTACAAATAGCCAATTATTTAAAAAAACATCGGAACAGGTTTATTTGCACTCATTTTTGCTAGAAAATATAATAAGGAAAGGCTAATAGATATATTAAGCCAAGTATGGCAATTAGAAAATAAAATGATTATCTTATTAGATGATAATGATGTAGAACAAATGTTAATTGAAAAAAGAGATGGTGGTAAACCAGAAAAGCTAATTAGACAAAAAATAGAAGATTTCAGATTGTCAATATAAAATAAATTATGAAAAGAAAATAGAAATTTTATGAGGAATGAAAATGGAAATACCAGTAAAAAAGAATGAAGAATATATTGTAGATATAATTGATAATGGATTTGAAGGAGAAGGTATCGCCAAGATTAATAATTTTACCATATTTATTCCCAATAGTATCAAGGGAGAAAAGGTCAAAATATTAATTGTAAAGGTGCTATCTTCTCATGCCTTTGGAAAAGTAATCGAATTCATACAAAAATCAGAAAATCGAATAGAAAGTGATTGCAAAACATATAAAAGATGTGGTGGATGTAACTTAAGACACATTCAATATGCTGAAACATTAAATATGAAAAGAAATGCAGTTCAAAGTTTAGTAAACAAAACATTACAGACAAAAATCAAAGTGGAAGAAACCTTAGGAATGGAAAATCCATATCATTATAGAAATAAAGCACAATATCCAGTAGGCATAGATAAAGAAGGAAAACCAGTGATTGGCGTTTTTGCCAATCGAACACATGAAATTATCCCAATAGAAAAATGTTTAATTCAAAACGAGCAAACAGAAGAAATTGCAAAATATATTGTAAACTATATTGCAGAAAATCATATATCCATTTATAACGAAAATACAAGAAAAGGATTAGTGAGACATATCGTAACCAAAGTTGGCAAAAAGACAAATGAAATTATGGTAGTTATTGTTATCAATGGGGAGAAAATTCCAAATGAGAAAAAAATTGTAGAAACACTAGTTGCTAAGTTCCCTAAGATTAAAACAATTGTCAAAAATATAAATGAGAAAAATACAAATGTCATATTAGGCGAAAAAAACATCACAATGTATGGTAAAGGATATATAACAGATAAATTAGGAGAGCTATCATTTAAAATTTCACCATTATCTTTTTATCAAGTAAATCCTGTACAAGCAGAAAAATTATATACTATCGGCGTAGAATCTGCTAACATTACCCAAAAAGATGTTGTTTTTGACTTATATTGCGGAATAGGAACCATTTCTTTATTTATGGCCAAATATGCTAAAAAAGTATATGGGATTGAAATTGTAAAACAAGCAGTAGAAGACGCTGTCGAAAACGCCAAAACGAATAATATAGAAAATGCAGAATTTATTGCAGGAGACGTAGAAGAGGTTTTAGATGATTTAATTAATAACAAGAAGATAATCCCAGATATTGTGATGGTAGACCCTCCAAGAAGAGGTTTGGATAAGACGAGTATTCAAAATATATTGAAAATAAAACCTAAAAAACTTGTGTATATTAGCTGTAATCCAGCAACCCTAGTGAGAGATTTAAAAGAGTTAGAGGAAAGCTATGAGATAAATAGTATAAAGCCAGTCGATATGTTTCCGTTTACAAGTTCTGTGGAATGTGTAGCGGTGCTACAACTAAAACAAGACATGTAATACTTGGATTTGATATGGTTTCAGAGATTATAACTTTTGAAGAAAAAGGCAGATATTGTGTCTATGATAAGCATAGCAAATATAGGTTGTGTTGGTTTGTAGATATGAAACAAAATTAGTCATTTCAAGTATTAGAAAGAATTTATAAAAATGAGTTATAGAGAATCTTTATATATTTAAGTGTCAGTAGATATGTGCTGATGCTTACTTTTATAGGTCAAAATTTTAAGTTTTTTTGACTTATAAATTTCTATGGGTCAAAAATAATAAAAAAATTGACCTATAGAATCTATAGGACGAAAAATTGCAAAAATCCGTCCTACAAAAATTTATAGAACGGAAAAATCAAGATTTTCGTCCTATGGAATTTTATATCACGAAAATTCAAGAAAATTCGTGATATAATCTTTGCAAAATAACTTTAATCTCTAATAAAAATAATATCAAGAGAAAATAAACTCACTTCATTTGCTCTTGACATTATCTTTATTGGAGATTTTGTGGCAATTAAGCAAAGATAAGGATAAATATATTTACAAAACACTATGAAAAATTGAGGATTTGTGATATAAATACTATATTAAAAAATTATTTTTTTTAAATGAAAACAGAGTAAGTTGGGGGAAAATAATATAATAATGAAAATTACATTAATTCGTCATGCAGAAAGTATTTATAATGAGAAAAGATTACTGCAAGGACAAGTAGATTGTAAATTAAGTAA
>CALXAE010000071.1 GCA_944386205.1 uncultured Clostridia bacterium | reverse complement strand
GATACGCAAAATCATTTCATTTTTTTATATTATATATTGCTTAACACGCAAAACCGACTTGACCACTGAACTGTTACATAAATGTAACAATAAAAAAATAGGGGAATATAATATATAAAAGAGAATGGAGGTAATAAAATGTTAAAATTATTTAAGAAAACACTTGCAATTTGTTTAATAGGTTTAGGATTAGGCATATTATTAGTTTTATTACTTCCAATAACAGGCTGGTTATTTATGATAGGAGTAGTTGTGGTATGCGTTGGATTTATGTGGCTAGCATGCTAATATAAAAGGAGGGATACATAGATGACAATTGTAGTGAAAAAAGTTCCAAAATTTTTGAGAGGTTTTGTGAAATTAATATTTGGAATTAAAGATAAGAATTAGAAGAGTTCACATATGAACAAGATAAAACATTATATGTTTATATAATAGGAAAGCATAACTTTCCTATTATATAACAAAAAAAGAGCTTAAGCTCTCTTTACTTTTCCATTTTTTAAACATTTAGCACATACATACATTCTCTTTGTTTCACCATTTTCTGTAACAACTTTAACACTTCTCAAATTTGGTTTCCATGTACGTGGAGATCTTTTACTGATATGAGAACGTGTGATGCTAAGTTTATTTCCATGATTAACTGATTTTTCACATATTGCACATTTAGCCATTCTTAATTGCACCTCCTAATTTTTAAAATAAACTGACTAGTAACAAGTTTAACACAAAAGTATAAAAAAAACAAGTATTTTTCGAAAAAATATTTAAAAATCCTTGCAAATTGGGAAAAATGTGGTATAATAATTAAGCTTATGCGAATAAAGAAAGGATTGTGAATAAAAATGAAATGTAAAGTAGAAAAAACAGAAAATGCAAATGAAGTAAAATTAAATGTAACAATAGAAGCTGAGAAATTTGATGAAGCAATAAAAAAAGTATATTTTAAAAGTGCAAAATATTTTAATATTCCTGGATTTAGAAAAGGTAAAGCACCAATGAATATAGTTGAAAAATATTATGGAAAAGAAATCTTCTATGAAGATGCTTTTAATGAAGTAGTTCCAGAAGAATTAGAAAAAGCAGTAGAAGAAAATAAATTAGAAGTTGTTAGCAGACCAGATATAGATGTAACACAAATAGGAAAAGGACAAGACTTAATTTTTACAGCTGTATTCCAAACAAAACCAGAAGCAGAACTAGGAAAATACAAAGGTGTAGAAATAGAAAAAATAGAATATAAAGTAACAGACGAAGATATAGAACATGAATTAGGACATATGCAAGAACATAATTCAAGATTAATATCTATAGAAGATAGACCAGTAGAAGAAGGAGATATTGCAAATATCAATTTTGAAGGATTTGTTGATGGAGTTGCTTTTGAAGGTGGAAAAGCAGAAAACCATGACTTAGAAATTGGAAGCAATACATTTATACCAGGATTTGAAGAGCAAATTATAGGAATGAAAATTGATGAAGAAAAAGACATCAAAGTAAAATTTCCAGATGAATATTTTTCAAAAGATCTAGCAGGAAAAGATGCAACTTTTAAAGTAAAAGTAAATGAAATCAAGAAAAAAGAATTACCAGCGTTAGATGATGAATTTGCAAAAGATGTTAGTGAATTTGATACACTAAAAGAATTAAAAGAAAGCATCAAAGAAAAACAACAAAAACAAAATGATGAAAGAGCAAAATATGAAACAGAAGATGCTGTTATGAAAGCAGTATGTAAAAATGTTAAAGTGGATATCCCATCAGGAATGATTGAAACAGAAACAGAAAATATGTTAAAAGAAGTTGAACAAAGAATATCATATCAAGGACTAAAATTTGATCAATATCTTCAAATGATTGGTAAAACAAAAGAAGAAGTGCAAAAAGAATATGAACCTCAAGCAACAGAAGCAATCAAATCTAGATTAACATTAGAAGCAGTTATAAAAGCTGAAAAAATAGAGGTAGCAGATATTGATGTAGAAGAAAAAATGAAAGAAATGGCTAAAAACTATGGTAGAGAAAATGATGAAGAATTTATGAAAAATGAAAACGTAATAAACTATATAAAACAAGGATTAGAATCAGAAAAAGCACTTGAATTTTTAGTAAAAAATGCAAAAATAAAATAAAACAAAATAAATTTCTATATAATTAAGTAAAAAATGAAAGGTTGGGGTGTTAAATTTAATAGTTAAATTTTAGCCCCAGCTTTTTTGACAATTTATATTCATTACAATATAGTAAATATGATTGTCAAAATAAATATATTTAAAATGAACTATAAAATTGAAAAATGAATAAAGAAAAATAAGTAGCTAAAAGCCTTATAATATGTTTATAAAAAATATAAAAACTTTTTATTTTGTAATAAAAATAATAGTATAAGGTGGTTTAAGTAAAAACTAGATACATTAATGTTAAATAATAAAAATTTTAAGGAGGAAGAAATTATGTTAGAAAAAGCAAGTTTAGTACCTTACGTTATAGAGCAAACAAGTAAAGGAGAAAGATCATATGATATTTTTTCAAGATTATTAAAAGACAGAATCATTTTTTTAGGAGAAGATGTAAATCCAACAACATCAAGTTTAGTAATTGCACAATTATTGTTCCTAGAATCAGAAGCCCCAGATAAAGATATTAACTTATATATCAATTCACCAGGAGGTTCAATTACAGATGGAATGGGAATTATAGATACAATGAATTACATAAAATGTCCAGTATCAACTATTTGTATAGGAATGGCAGCTAGTATGGGAGCAGCACTTTTAGCAGCAGGAGAAAAAGGAAAAAGATTTGCAACACCAAATGCAGAAATCCTAATTCACCAACCACTAATCGGTGGTGGCGGACTTTCAGGTCAAGCAACAGAAATTAAAATTCATGCAGATCATTTAGTGAAAACAAGAGAAAAATTAAATAAATTTTTGAGTGAAAGAACAGGTCAATCAGTAGAAACAATCCAAAAAGATACAGAAAGAGATAATTATATGACAGCAGAAGAAGCTTTGAAATATGGATTAATTGATGGAATTATGGACAAAAGAAAATAATAAAAAACAAGTGTATAATAATTTTTAAATTTAATATAATATATGAAGAAAGATTTTAGGAGGGAATAAAAAAAGAAATGGCAAAAAATGATGTACCAAAAAGTGTAAGATGTTCATTTTGTGGTAAAGCACAAGAAAACGTTAGAAAAATTGTTGCAGGACCAGGTGTATATATATGTGATGAATGTATAGATCTTTGTAATAGCATTATAGAATCAGAATTATATGATGACGATAAAGCAGGCTATACATTAAATGAATTAAACGATATTCCAAGCCCAAGAGAAATCAAAAAAGTATTAGATGACTATGTTATTGGGCAAGAAGATGCCAAAAAGACATTATCTGTCGCAGTATATAACCACTATAAAAGAATTGCACATGAAGAAGTAGCAACAAAGGATGATGATGTGGAAATTCAAAAAAGTAATATCTTATTACTAGGGCCAACCGGTTGTGGAAAAACACTACTTGCAAGAACTTTAGCAAGAATATTAGATGTACCATTTGCAATCGCAGATGCAACAACACTTACAGAGGCTGGGTATGTTGGAGAAGATGTTGAAAACATCTTATTAAAACTAATTCAAGCAGCAGATGGTGATGTACAAAAAGCAGAAAAAGGTATTATCTATATAGATGAAATTGATAAAATAACCAGAAAATCAGAAAATCCATCAATCACAAGAGATGTAAGTGGAGAAGGTGTTCAACAAGCATTATTAAAAATCATAGAAGGAACCATAGCATCAGTACCACCACAAGGAGGCAGAAAACATCCAAATCAAGAGTTAATACAAATTAATACAGAAAATATATTGATTATTTGTGGAGGAGCATTTGAAGGACTAGAAAATATTATAAAAGATAGAACTGGAAAAAAATCAATAGGATTTGGTTCTAAAATAGAAAGTACAAAAGAAATTAGTAAATATGAAATATTTAAAGAATTATTGCCACAAGATTTATTGAAATTTGGTTTGATTCCAGAATTTATAGGAAGATTACCAATTGTGGCAACTTTGCAAGAACTAGATAGAGAAGCACTAATTGAAATATTAAAAGAACCTAAAAATTCATTAATAAAACAATATCAAAAATTATTTGAAATAGATGGAGTAGAATTAATATTTGAAGAAGATGCATTAGGAGCAATTGTAGATAAGGCAATTGAAAGGAAAACTGGAGCAAGAGGATTGCGTTCAATAATTGAAGAAAAAATGAGAGATATTATGTTTGATATTCCATCAAATCCAAATATTGAAAAATGTATTATTACTAAAAGAACAATTTTAGATAATGAAGCACCAGATATAGTTGTAAATACTAATAAGAAAAAACAATCAAAAGGTAAGAAAAAAAGACAAATTCCAGAAAGCGAAGAAAAAGAAACAGCATAAAAATAGTAAATTTACGGAAAGCCAAAGAAACAAGTAAAAATTGTGCAAACTTTGAAGCTTTCCGTAATTTTTTTAAACTTTTAGCTCTTTGTCATCATAAATATCTACATTTTTATATTTATCTAACTCCATTTGGTCTAAAGAATTTTGAATACAACTAACAATGACATTATTAAAACTCATGTTTTCCTTCTTAGCGATTTTTTTCAACATTTCATGCATATTTTCAGGTAATCTAATAGAAATTTTTACATTACTTTTTTTGTATTTAGTGATTTCAAACATATATATTCCTCCAATATCAAATATTATAAATATATTAATAATTGTCGCACAAAAATATTGTAAAAAATACCAGACAAAAGTATTGCGCTTTTTGAATTTTATTGGTATATTTATAGTGTGAATTTTAAATAATAACAAAAGAGGAGGAAAATACAAATGTTAAGAGAAAAGAAAGGAATTACACTTATTGCATTAGTTATTACAATTTTGTTCCCTTATGACGAAAAATTAAAATATAGTAATAGCAATGGTTTCCTCCTAACAACAATTTAATAAAAATAAAATTTTCACATATTTAAAAGATGAATTGTAAAAAATAATAATACAATGTCATCTTTTTTTGAATTTATAATGAATTTTCTGGAAATAAATGTTATAATTAGAAAAAATCGAAAAAGGAGCAAAAAATTATGAATCAAGATTTAATTTTAGATAGATTAACTAATAATATAATAGATTATACAATTAAAACAAGAGAAAAGGTATATAATAATGTTAGAGAAGAAATGGTAAATTATTATTGGAATGTAGGAAGAATGATTGTCGAAGAAGAGCAAGGAGGAGACATTACTCCAGAATATGGGAGAAAATTATATTTAGAATTAGCAAAAAGACTTACAAAGAAAATGGGAAAAGGTTTTTCACGTTCTAACCTATTCAATATGAGAAACTTTTATATAACATATCCAATTGTCCAGACGTATGGACAATTGACTTGGTCGCACTTTTGCGAGTTAATAGGAATTAAAGATGAAAATGAAAGAAAGTTTTACGAAAAAGAAACAGTAAATTCAAAGTGGTCGACAAGAGAACTAAGCAGACAATTAGAAAGTGGACTTTATCAAAGGCTTTTGCTATCAGATGGAAAAGCTAATAAAGAAAAAGTATTACAATTGGCTAAAGAAGGACAAATTATAGAAAAACCAAAAGATATAATAAAAGAACCTTATGTTTTTGAATTTCTTGGAATAAAAGAAGAAAAACCTTTATTAGAAAAAGACCTTGAATATAAATTGATTAGACAATTAGAAGATTTTTTATTAGAATTAGGAAAGGGATTTATGTTTGTGGGCTCACAACAAAGAATAACGATAGATAATGTTCATTATTATGTGGATATGGTCTTTTATAACAAAATATTAAAATGTTATGTTTTAATAGATTTAAAAATGGGAAAATTAAAACCCGAAAATATGGGACAAATGAATATGTATCTTAATTATTATGAAACGGAAGTTAATGATGATGGAGATAATAAACCAATTGGAATAATACTATGTGCCAAAAAGGATAATGTAGTAGCTGAATATAGTTTAGGTGGAATTAACAATAATTTGTTTGCGTCAAATTATACATACTATATGCCAGATAAAGAAGAATTAATTGCACAAGTGGAAAAAGTAATAAATGAAAATGAAGATGAAAAAGAATGAAATATTTTGAATCGTCCAGACGTCTGGACAATTTAAAAAATAAAAAATCGTTTTAGATTAAAAATATCTAAAGCGATTTTTTAATGGAAATTTTTTATCTACATCAAAAAAGATATAAAGTTATACCAAAAACAATTAAAAAAGGCTAAAAATTGAAAATGAAGCGAATAAACGGAAGAAGGTGAGGGAATGTCTAACTTAAATTTAAAAGGTGTATGGATACCAATAGAAATATTAACAGATAAAAAGTTAAGTGATAAAGAAAAGAATATATATGCAATAATTTTATAT
>CALXAE010000070.1 GCA_944386205.1 uncultured Clostridia bacterium | reverse complement strand
TTTGTTGTTCCTAAGTCAATTCCTATAATTTTTCCCATTTTAAATTCCTCCCATAATAAATTTATATTTTAAAATTAATAACTTAATAGAATGTGAAGATTGCTGCTTTTCATTCATTTAGTTTGCTACTACCACCATAGAATGTCTAATCACTTTTGTACCAATCTTATATCCTTTTCTGTATTCTTGAACAATTTCTTTTTCACCTTTTGTATCATCTTGAACACTACTTACTGCTTCATGTAACTCAGGATCAAAAGTTTCTCCTAACGCTTTTATTTCTTCTACACCTTTTGCTTTTAATGTATCTTGAAATTGTTTTAATACCAATTCAATTCCTTTTTTGTACTCTTCATCTTTTGTTTCTACTTTAGCAGCATTTTCCAAGTTGTCTAGTATTGGAAGCATAACTTCTACAACATCTGATAATATCGAATTATATAGATTATCTCTTTCTTTTGCACTTCTTTTTTTGAAGTTTTCAAATTCTGCTAAAATTCTTTTATATCTATCATCTAGCTCATCATATTCTGATTTTGGCACAATTTCTTGTTCTTTTTTTACCTTCTTATTCTCTACTTTTTCTTCTTTTTTTACATCATTTTCTAAATCTTCTTTGTTTTCTGCCATTATGTAACCACCTTTCTCAAATTTATTCTATTTCTTTTAATTTCTTATTAATATACTTCATAACAGAAATTACTTTTGAATAATCCATTCTTTTAGGACCTATAATACCAATTGTTCCTAAATCTTTTCCATTAACTTTATGTTTAAATGTAACAACACTAAAATCCTTCAATTCTTCTTTTTGATTTTCTTCTCCAATATATACATGAATATCATCTGCAATTCCAGAATCTAGCATATCTGTTACCAATTCTTTTGTATCTAATACATTAATAAAGTTTTTTGCAACTTCTAAACTATTAAATTCTGGTAAATCAAATGACTTATTAGCACCTTCTAAATATATATTTTCTTCTTCTAAAACTCTTTTTATTTGTTCTATAATTGGTTTTATAACATTTATACTATATGTCATTTCATCATACAAATATTCTTCTAAAGGTCTATCAATCGTTTCAATTGGTTGTCCTTTTAGTTTTTTATTAAACATATAATTAATGGTTTCGACTTGCCTTTCTGTAACGTCTTCATCAAATTTGATAATCGTTTCTTTAACTAAGCCACTATCTGTTAAAATAACTGCCATCATCATTCGAGAACCTAGTAATACAAATTTAATTTCTTCTATAATTTGGCTATTTGCTTTTGGACCTATGGAAACTGTTGTATAGTGTGTAACTTCTGATATCGTATTTGCAGTAATTTTAGTTAAATCTTCAATTTCATTTACTTTTGTTTCTAATTTATCACTAATATATTTAATTTCTTCTAGGCTGATATCATCATCTTTTAACAATTCGTCCACATAATATCTATACCCTTTTTCTGAAGGCACTCTACCACTAGATGTATGAGTTTTATCTAAGTAGCCTGCTTTTTCTAGGTCTGCCATTTCATTTCTAATTGTTGCACTACTATAATCTAATCCATGATTTGTAGTTAATGCATTTGAGCTTACTGGTTCTGCTGTATTAATGTATTCTTCTACTATTGCTTGTAGCACTTTCTTTTTTCTATCATCTAACAATTTTTTCACCTCTTTTAGTTTTAATTGTTAGTATTTAATGCTATTTACTATTTTCAACTTTGCTATTTTTATTGATTTTACTTTTTTAGCACTCTTGTAGTTTGTTTGCTAACTCCATATATATTATACCCGTTTTTAGCACTTGTCAATACATTTTGCTAAAATAATTTGTGAATTTTTTGTGAACAATGCTATAACAAAAATAGCAAGCATAACTTACTATTTTTTACTAATTAGATATATGCATCTATTCTAAATCAAACTATAAACGATAATCCCTAATGCTTGTATAACAAATAAATTTAACATATTAGATGTCAATAAATTATTTGTTGCTTCTATAACGCCTAACGCCTTCTTTTCTTCTTTTTCTTTATAATGCTTTTGTGATTCAAAAAAAGTAATTAATTCTGGAATACTCGTTATGAAGCCCAATAAAATTCCTAGAATATATTCAGCTATATTAAACTTTTCTGCTAAATTTTCTAAAACATTTCCAAGTGCATTTCCAATAACATATAATAAAATACCAGCTAAAATTATATAAAGTACATATATATAACTCTTCTTATTTTGTTTTCTTTTCTCTTCTTCTATCTCTTCATATTCCTGCCAATTTTCTTTTTTATCCATATATTTTTCATGTACCTTTTTCGTTATCCATGTAAATATAAAATACAAAATAATAAATATAATAGCCATTATTAATGATATGTCTTTTTCATTTTTTAATAAAATAACTGGTATTAAAATTGTTAAAAGCACAAATACTAACTGTATAATAATTGCTTTGTTTTTTAGTTGTTTTTGATTTTTATGAATTATAATAGATGTTATATATTGAATAAAATTAATAATATTGGAACTTAAAATATTATATATACTTGTATTTGTTAATCCCTTAATACTTGAAATGATTACTGTTAAAAATTCTGGTATAGATGTAGCTACTCCAGAAATATTTCCTATTGTTCTTGGTTTTAAATTTAAATTTTCTGCCAACCCCCTTAAAGCCTTTACAAGTATAAATTTTGAAATCATGACAATTGTCACTGCATATACAAAAAATTTTATAATTTCTATTATCATTTTCTCTTTTTTTCTCCTCTTAATTTATTTACTATTTTTTCCTATTTGTACATTATTTATAACAAAAAAAGCATTCTTTTTAATTGCATACGGACAAATCTCGCTTCGCTAGACCTTTTCTCTATTTTTTAACATTGATTACATTAATTTAAGGTCTAGCAAGAAGCGTATAAGATTTGTTGCGCGAAAAATTGTGAAACAATTTTTCTGTGCAATTTTTTTTTTGCATTATAGGAAATGCAATTTCCTATAATGTAAAAAAGGTATAACGGCGCCCACCATTATACCTCTTTCATCTTTAATTAATCATAGATGCCTTCTGCTTATAGTGAATAAAATCTTTTGTCATATACATGGGTTTCATTTTAAACTTTTTTTCCAAAAATGCTTTGGATGGTTTGTTTTTATGTCTTACACAAAATTCCAGTTCTTTGTATCTTGTATTTTCCACTATATATTTTGCAAATTCACAGATTGCTTCTTTGCAGTATCCTTTTCTTCGCATTTTAGCAGACACAAAATAGGAAACTTCCATTACTTTTTTTGGTTTTTTCTCACCAAGAATCATGCCTACAATTTCATCTTGCTCATCTAGTATTTTGAAAGCTTCATAATTGCATGAGTTAACACATAATTCCATTAAATCTTGTGCTTCTTCTAATGTTTCACAATAAGCTAACCGAAAAAATTTTTTAACATCTGCATCTTTAGAAACTTTTAAATATGCACTCGCATCATTTAACTTAAATCTTTCTAACCGTATCATGCTTTCCTCCATTTGGTTGTTTTATTTATTTATATATTATACTTTAATTTTATGTATACTGTCAATTAAATCATTGTATGTCACATAAATTCACTTATTTTTATTGCCTTTTATTGTAAAATAGTATATAATGACCTCATAATTGTAAAGGAGCGTGTGTATATGGAAGAAGTAAAAATTGGACGAGTTTATCGCCACTTTAAAGGAAATTATTATTTTGTAGAAAATGTGGCTTATGACTCGGAAACAAAAGAAAGAATGGTTGTTTATAAAACTTTATATCCAAGAGAGGATGGACGCTCCATTTGGGTAAGACCTGAAAAAATGTTTTTAGAAGAAATTCCTGAAAGACCAGATAATATCACTGGTCAAAAAACAAGATTTATTCTAGTAAATGATTTAGAAAAAGATTATACAAAAAAATAGAAAATTTATAATTTTTAATTCAAAATGTCTCAAATAGAAACGTCCCCAATGAGACATAAAAGGAGGAAAATATATGATAGATATTAAATTTTTAAGAGAACATCCTGATGTTGTAAAAGAAAACATCAAGAAAAAATTTCAAGATCATAAATTGGTTATGGTAGATGAAGTAATTGAATTAGATAAAAAAAATAGAGAAGCTCAACTTACTGGTGATAACTTAAGAGCTGAAAGAAAAGCTTTAAGTTCTCAAATCGGAGAATTGATGAAAACTGGTAAAAAAGATGAAGCGGAAAAAATTAAATCACAAGTTCAAGAAATTAATGAAAAATTAGAAGAAAATGAAAAATTAGAAGCTAAATATGCTGAAGAAATAAAAACAAGAATGATGAAAATCCCAAACATTATGCATGAATCTGTTCCAATCGGTAAAGATGATTCTGAAAATGTAGAAGTTCAAAAGTTTGGAGAACCAATTGTTCCAAATTATGAAATTCCTTTTCATGGTGAAATTTTGGAAAATTTAGGTGGACTAGATTTAGATAGTGCTAGACGTGTTTCTGGAAATGGTTTCTACTATTTATTAGGTGATGTTGCAAGACTTCATTCTGCTGTTTTAACATATGCTAGAGATTTTATGATTAATAAAGGTTTTACTTATTGTATTCCACCATTTATGATAAGAAGTGATGTTGTAACTGGTGTTATGAGTTTTGAAGAAATGGATGCTATGATGTATAAAATTGAAGGAGAAGATTTATATTTAATTGGTACTTCTGAACATTCTATGATTGGTAAATTTAAAGACCAAATTTTAAGAAAAGAAGACATGCCATATACAATGACTTCTTACTCTCCTTGTTTCAGAAAAGAAAAAGGTGCACATGGTATCGAAGAACGTGGTGTATATAGAATTCACCAATTTGAAAAACAAGAAATGATTGTTGTTTGTGAACCTGAAGATAGCTGGAATTGGTATGAGAAAATGTGGTCATATACAGTTGAATTTTTTAGAAGTATGAATATTCCTGTAAGAACTTTGGAATGTTGTAGTGGAGATTTAGCTGATTTAAAGGCAAAATCTTGTGATGTTGAAGCATGGTCTCCTAGACAGCAAAAATATTTTGAAGTTGGTAGTTGTTCAAATTTAACAGATGCACAAGCAAGACGTTTAGGTATTCGTATTAAAGGTGAAAAAGGAAATTATTTTGCACATACTTTAAACAATACAGTTGTTGCTCCACCTCGTATGTTAATTTCTATTGTTGAGAATAATTATCAGCCAGATGGCAGTGTAATTATTCCAGAAGTTTTAAGACCATATATGGGTGGGCTTGAAAAAATTGAACCTAAAAAAAGTAAATAATCACTAAACAAACTTTATATTTTATGTTTTTAATTTTTAATAAAAATTTATATACTATTCTAAAAGGAGAAAAATATTATGAATAAAAATGTAACAATGATTGTCGGAGCTAAATGGGGCGACGAAGGAAAAGGTAAAATAGCTGCTATTGAAGCACAAAATGCAAAACTCGTTATTAGAGCAACTGGAGGAAGTAATGCTGGACATACTGTCATTTATAAAGGACAAAAATTACCATTACACTTAATCCCTGGTGGAATTGCTTATCCTCAAACCACTTGCATTATTGGACCTGGAGTTGTACTTGATCTAGAAGTATTATTTGAAGAAATCGCATTTTTAAAAAAGTGCAACATTCCAGATTTTGAAACCAGATTAAAAATTAGTGGTCGTACACATGTCACACTTCCTTATCATAAAGAATTAGATGCTTTATATGAATCTTTAAAAAATAAACCAGTTGGAACAACTAAAAGAGGAATTGGTCCAACTTATGCAGATAAAAGTAATCGTATTGGTATTAGAATGTATGATTTACTTCTTCCAGAAGATGAACTAATTCATAAAATTGAAGAAGCTACAAAAGTTCATAATCAAGTTTTTAAAGCAAACAATATGGCAGAATTGGTTGTTGATAGTGAAAAATTAGGCAAGCAATATCATCAATATGGTGAATTATTGAAAAATTATATTACAGATATTGAACCATTCATTTTCAATAGCATTAGACATAATGAAAAAATTGTTGTCGAAGGTGCGCAAGCTTTTCGTTTAGACTTAGACCATGGTGACTACCCAATGGTTACAAGTTCAAATCCTGTAGTTTCTGGAACACTTTGTGGAGCAGCTTTACCTCCACAAGCCTTAAATGTGGTTATTGGTGTTGATAAAGCATATAACAGTAGAGTTGGTAATGGTCCATTCCCTACTGAGTTACCAGCTTCACTTGATGAAAACGGAAATGTTATAAAAGATGCCACACCTTTAGAGGGAGACGTGATTCGTGATTTAGGTCATGAATATGGTACAACAACTGGTCGTCCTCGTAGATGTGGTTGGATGGATTGCCCTATTCTTTGCTCTGCTAAGTATACTTCTGGTATCGATTATTTATGTTTAAATCATTTAGATACTTTAGGAGAAATTGGTAAAAAATTAGGATATGTTAAAGTTTGTACAAG
>CALXAE010000069.1 GCA_944386205.1 uncultured Clostridia bacterium | reverse complement strand
ATCTGCTAATTTGTTAACACCTTCTAATAAAGATTTTCTTGCATCTTCTCCAAATTTAATAACTTTTGCCATTTTAAATCAAACTCCTTTCTTTTACTCTACAACAGCTAATATATCATCTTGTTTTACAATAATATAGTCTGTTCCTTCATATTTTACTTCTGTTCCAGAATATTTACTAACAATAACATTATCGCCTTTTTTTACAACCATAGTTTCTGGTTTTCCATCTATCATTTCGCCAGGTCCTACTTCTATTACTTCTGCTACTTGTGGTTTTTCTTGTGCAGCTTGTGATAAAATAATTCCACTTTTTGTTGTTTCTTCGCCTTCTTTCATTTTTATTAATACTCTACTTCCTAATGGTTTAATCATTTCAATTACCTCCTTTAATTTTTAGCACTCTATCTTTACGACTGCTAATAATGTATACCCATTTTTATCAAATGTCAATACTATTTTTTAATTTTTCACATAAAGTTCACACATTTATTGTATTCCTTGATTTTTCAATGTATTCCAAATTTCTAAATCTTATAAATTATATACTATTTTTTTCTTTTTCTGCTCTTTCTCTTTTTAAATTAAACATTTACATGTCATAAAATCTTCATAGATTTGCATTTATGTAAATTATGTAGTATAATAGACTTACATTTATGTAACTTAAGCCATATCCAATTTTTTGGTATGGTGCAACAAGGCTAGTAATAGCCTTCCCTTTAATGAAAGGAGATTGTCCTATGATAATACGGACGCCTTTAGACAAGAATGTGGTTGAATATGGAGAGGTATATACCCATACCCTCTACAAAGATTCCCAGTTAACTATTGGCTTGCTCTTTGTTATGCCACATTCAAAAATCGCCTCTCACCTGCATCAGGAGGATTGCGAGTGATAAAGCAACAATGGCTGCTGTTGCTAATCCTGCTCTCACCTGCATCAGGAGGATTGCGAGTGGTATTTAAACTTGGATGCAAGGGAAGTGGTTTCTTTCTGTCAAGTTGGCAAAGCACATGAATTTGTCAATGACACAGATGTTCCTGTAACCCTGCTATCTGTCAAAAAGAGAGTCTTGTAACCCAAGACTCTCTTTTTCTTAGATTATAGGAATTTATCTTATTTCTCCACAACTACTTTTTCATCCTTAACACCAATCTTGTTAACCCCAGTCTTTTTTAATTTACCATCTAATATTTCTTCTGCTAAACTATCTTCTAATACACTTTGGATGGTTCTTCTTAAAGGTCTTGCACCAAAGTTTTTATCAATTCCTTTACTTGCAATTAACTTTTTAACAGATGGCTCTATTTCGATATTGATTTTTTGTTCTTTTAATCTGTTAACCACTTCTTTTAGCATAATATCGATAATTTTATCAATTTCTTCATCTGTTAATTTATGGAATACAATAATTTCGTCAATACGATTGATAAATTCTGGTCTTAGTTCTTTTTTCAAAGCTTCCATAACTTCTTTTTTGGTTTCTTCATATTCTTTTTGTGTATCTCCTGTATTTTTAGCATTTGAGAAACCTAAAGATTTTTTATCTGTAATTAATCTTGCGCCTATATTAGATGTCATAATGATAACCGTATTTTTAAAGTTTACAGTTCTGCCTTGGCTATCTGTTAATCTTCCATCTTCTAGTATTTGAAGTAACATGTTCATAACATCTGGATGTGCTTTTTCGATTTCATCAAATAAGATAACAGAATATGGTTTTCTTCTTATTTTTTCTGTTAATTGACCACCTTCATCAAATCCTACATAGCCTGGAGGTGAACCGATTAATTTAGATACTGAGTGTGATTCCATATATTCAGACATGTCAATTCTTATCATGGCATTTTCATCGCCAAATAGACATTCTGCCAATGCTTTTGATAATTCTGTTTTACCAACACCTGTTGGCCCTAAGAATAGGAATGAACCAATTGGTCTTTTTGGATCTTTTAAGCCTACTCTTCCTCTTCTAATTGCTTTTGCAACTGCCTCTACTGCTTCATCTTGACCAATGACTCTTTCATGTAGATTTTTTTCAAGATTTTTTAATCTTTCATTTTCGTCTTCTGTTATCTTTTTAGCTGGTATTCCTGTCCAACTTGCGATAACTTCTGCTATATTTTCCTCTGTAATATCTGTTACAGATTTATTATTTTTATTTTTCCATTTATTTTGTTCTTTTTCATATTTTGCTTTTAACTCTTTTTCTTTATCTCTTAAAGATGCTGCTTTTTCAAATTTTTGTGTTTTAACAGCCTCTTCTTTATCCTTACTTACATTAGCAATTTCTTCTTCCAGTTCTTTTAAAGAATCTGGTTCAGTATATGTTTTTAGTCTAGCACGTGAAGCTGCCTCATCAATTAAGTCAATCGCCTTATCTGGCAAATATCTATCATTAATATATCTTACAGACAATTTTACAGCTGAGTCAATTGCTTCGTCTGTAATTTTCACATTATGATGTGCCTCATATTTATCTCTAATGCCTTTCAAGATGCTAATCGTATCTTTTTCTGATGGCTCATTAACGGTTACAGGGCTAAATCTTCTCTCTAAAGCAGAATCCTTTTCAATGAATTTTCTATATTCATTTAATGTTGTCGCACCAACTAATTGGATTTCTCCTCTTGCTAATAATGGTTTTAAGATATTAGCTGCATCTATTGCACCTTCTGCTGAACCTGCTCCTACAATTGTATGAATTTCATCGATAAATAGGATAACATCTCCAGCTTTTTTTACTTCATTTAAAGCTTTTTTAATTCTTTCCTCAAAGTCTCCTCTATATTTTGCACCAGCTACCATGCCTGAAATATCGACAGTTACAACCCTTTTGTTTTTCAAAATTTCAGGAACATCTCCTGCCACAATTTTTTGTGCCAAGCCTTCCACAACAGCTGTTTTACCAACACCTGGTTCGCCGATTAAACATGGATTATTTTTTGTCCTTCTTGATAAAATTTGAATAACCCTTTCGATTTCTTCTTTTCTTCCTATAATTGGGTCTAATTTTCCCTCTCTTGCTTTTTCTGTCAAATCTTCTCCAAATTGATTTAATGTTGGTGTTTGGTTATAACTTCCTGATTTTCTTCTTGAACTTTTACTATCTGTTTCTCCTGTTAAGTCTTCTCCTTCATTAATGACTCTTATAATTTCGCCATATAATTTTGGAATATTGACATTTAATTCAATTAGAATCCTTGCTGCAACACTATCCCCTTCTCTCAATAGACCAATTAAAAGATGTTCTGTTCCTATGTAGTTATATCCTAGTTTTCTTGCTTCAATAAAAGCATTTTCAATTACTCTTTTCGTTCTTGGTGTAAATCCTAAAGTTTCATCAATTGGCTCATCTTTTCCAACCAATTCAATGGTTACATCTATAATATTTTCTGGTGTAATCTCTTGATTTTCTAAAACTTTAGAAGCCACACCGCTACCTTCTTTTGCTAATCCATATAGCAAATGTTCTGTTCCTATATATCTATGTCCTAACTCGATTGCTTCATCATTGGCAATTTCTATTGCCTTTTTTGCTCTACTTGTAAAATTATATGTCATAATTATCACCTTACCTTTCTTTTTTGTCCAATTGGGGACGTTTCTGTTTGGGACATTTCTATTGCAAAAAACTTTTTTCTTATTGACTAACCACTTGCTTAATCATCTCTGCTCTTTTCATTTCTCTGTCCAATCTCTCATACTGTTCTCCAAAATATTTCTGCAAATTACCTGGCTGAATATATAAATACAATTTTTGAATTTGCAAATCAGATAATTCTTTTAAAATTCCTAAGTCCACACCTAATTTAACAGTGGACAATAAATTTTGTGCTTCTTCCATAGTAATTTTTCTACAATTTGTTAAAATTCCATAACTTCTATAAATTAAATCTTCAACCTCAATGCCTTCATTTGCTAAAAATCTTCTTGCTTCTCTTTCTTGTTTAATAACTTTTTCCACAATAATTTTAATATTTTGTATAATTTCATTTTCTGTAATTCCTAATGTTTTCTTATTAGATATTTCATACATATCTCCTACGATATGACCTTCTTCATCATAAACACCTTTAATATTTATACCAAAATTGTTAATTGCTTCTAACACCTTTTCTGTATTTCTTGTTTTTGCTAAAGCTGGTAAATGTACTTTTACAGACGCTTTCAATCCTGTTCCAATATTATTTGGGCAAGCGGTTAAATACCCATATTGTTTGCTAACACAATATCCAAATATGTCTTCTATTTTTTTGTCAATTTCAATGGCCAAATTTAAGGTGTTTTCTAATTCTAATCCACTACTAAATACTTGTATTTTTAGATGGTCGTCTTCTCCTATCATAATACAAATATTTTCCTCATCATTCACTAAAATTGCTCCAATATTACCCGATTGGAAAGCAAAATTATAATTTATTAGTCCTTTTTCTACTAAACTTAATTTTGTGATGTCATCCATATCTTGTAATTTTAAAAATCTTAGTCCGTAACCAATCTGATAGATATTTTCCTTTATTTTGTTTTCTAATTCTTGTAATTCTTTCGGACTTAAATTAAATCTATACCCTTGAATATTTCTTGAAAATCGTATTCTTGTATTGATTGCTATATCTGATTCTTTTCCACTTTGTAAATACCAATTCATTTTCTTTATCATCCTTTCTTTAACATTCAATATGCTTTCATTATTTGTTTTCTTCTAATTTTTTTATTTCATCTCTTAATTTAGCTGCATCTTCATATCGTTCTTCTTTAATAGCCTGTTTCAAATCTTCTTTTAATCCTTCCAATTTTTCCTCTGGTGTTTCTTCTTTTTTGATATGTGCATGATTTTCTTTTTGAGCTTGTTTTTCTTCTATTTTTTTATCAATGCTTTTTCCTAATCTTCCTACATGATGATTGCTACTTTGAATTCTTCTGATAATTGGTTCTAATCTATCTTGAAAAACGTCATAGCAATTTGCACAACCTACTTTTCCAGTATTTGCAATATCTTCAAAGGTATATCCACAGGAATCACACTTTAATGATTTTAATTCATTAAACATTGGCATGAATTCTGCATTTGAAAAATCTTCTAAGAAGTCTCCAAAAAAGCTAGAAAAATTAATTGGCATATCTAATCCAATTTCTCCAATTCCTAATTTTTTACTACATTCTTCACATAAGTTCAACTCTCTTCTGACACCATTGATATTTTCTGAATATCTAACATTTGCCTCTCTTTTTTTACAATTATCACATAACATAATAATTCCTCCTTTTTATTCTATGTTTAACAACATATTTTTAAAAATTTTTGCTCGTAATTTATCTTTTACATCTTTTGCTAAAAGTAACACATTATCACTTGTTGCCACTTTCAAAAGTTTTGCCTCTTCTTTGGTTATTAAATCATAACTTAGAAAGTCATTAATTAATATATCCACATCATTTGAGGTCATTTCCTCCCCAATGTTTTTTATAATATGCATGAAATAATCTGACTTTGTATTATTTACTTTCTTAATGGTAATATGACCTCCACCACCTCTTTTACTTTCTACATAATAGCCTTGAGATGGTTTAAATCTTGTTGATATAACATAATTGATTTGTGATGGTACACAATTAAAATATTCTGCTAATTCATTTCTTTGTATTTCTACTAGTTGATTGTCATCATCAAATAAATCTTTTATAAATTCTTCTATTATATCTGACATTCTCATTGGTCTCATCTCCTTTTTGACTTTGACTTTCTTTGACCTACATTATTATTATACTCTTTTTTACAATTTTTTCAAACTTATTTTCATTTATTTTTAAATTGTTTTTTGACAAATTTCTTTATTTTTGTAGTTTTTTAACATCTAAAATAGATTTTTCTCATTATTTTTCATTTTTTCTTTTATTTTTGTCTTTTTGGTTCTTTGTCATAGCATTTAATTCTTCTGCCCTTTCCTTTTGATTTGGCAAAGATATCCACGCAAAATAGGAAGAAATGAATTCTCCATATTTGGTACTATCTTCACCCACCTCATATTTTTCTTCTAAGCTTTCATTTATTCTCTTTTCTGCATCTTCATTCCTATTATTATCAAATTCGTTAAATTTTTGATTGTCCATAAAAAATGCACTCCTTTTTCATTTTATTTAGGTATGTGCATTTTTTACAATTTTATTCAATTAATTTTATTTTTTTGCTGTTTCTAATTTTTTCACGCGATTATCTAAAATGTCCTGATTAACTTCTACCTTATAAAATCTAGCTTCATATGAATTATGTGCAATTTTGTTTGTTCTAATTTCTTCATCTAATTTATTTTCAATTTTTCTGAATCTTTTATCTAAATATTGTATTAAATTTTGAAATTCTGCTGCTATTTCTCTACTTTGTTTGCTAATAGCTTCATCAATTTTTGAATCTATTGATTTTTCTACAGCTGTTATTTTTTGTCCATATTTTTCATCTAATTCATTTATTTTTGTATCAAATTTTTTGTCTAATTCATTTATTCTTTTGTCAAAATTTTCTTCTAATAGCTTTATTCTTGTATCAAACTTTTTATCTAACTCATTTATTCT
>CALXAE010000068.1 GCA_944386205.1 uncultured Clostridia bacterium | reverse complement strand
AATTTAAAGAATTTGGAAGCAGAATATAAAGTTTTAATATCACAGAGAATAAAAGAAATAGCAAGTTCTTCAAAAGATAAAAAAGAATTTATAGAAAATACATATAAAAGTTTAGAAGAAGAAAAGTATAAAGAAATAGAAAAGACAAAAAAGAAATTACAAGAGTTGAAAAATGAAGATTTAGAAATAAAGCAAGAAAAAATGAAACAAACAATAGACTATTTTAATCAAATTATAGAAGCGGAAGTACCAGATAAAGCAATACTAAACATGCTAATTGATAAAATTTACATTTATCATGATAAATCTACAAAATTTGAATTAAAAATAGATATAGAAAAATTAATATAAATGGTTCAACTGTGTGAGCACAATCACAACATTATGCAGGTGTAGCATTTGATGTTGGGCAAACTTTATCAGCTGAACGAAGAAGAGTTCTTTGGAATAGTGCGAATAATTCAGGTGTATGGACATATGTAGAACCAATTTCTTTAACGCCGACATGGGTACATTTTGATAAACGATTTGGAAGTCCAGCTTGTAGTACAGGTGGATATCCACAATTAAAGAGGGGAAGTCTAAGTAATTATGTACTAATTGCACAAGATGATTTAAACACCTTGGGATATAGTACGAATGGATTAGATGGCATTTTTGGTTCAGCAACACAAAATGCAGTAAGGGAATTTCAAAGAACAAGGGGATTGTCTGTGGATGGTATAGTTGGATGTAATACATGGAGAGCATTGCAAGAAGCGGTTGTTGGTACAGGAGCAACAAGTACAACGATAAATTAGTGGAATGATTTAAAAAAATATTTAGACAGTAAAAATAAAAATACTATGTAAAAAGCATACATAGTATTTTTTATTATAAGAAATGTCATTTCTTATACAACAAGGTTAGGCTTTTTTATAGTTTCCACTTCTTTCCTCTTGCATTTTTATAAGTTGTGTTGTTAACAAATAAATTATTTCCTTATTATAATTATTTAATTTCAAATAAGCCTCTAAAAACTTATCATCAACTAAATCATTGAGAGAGGAAGAATCATTGCCTATTAAATCATCAAAAAGAAAATTTGAACTAATATTTAGAGCTTTACAAAGATTAATAATTGTAGTAGCACTACCAAAAGCAATACCTCTTTCTAATTGACTAATATATCTTGTTGATAGAGAAAGTTTTTCTGCTAATTTTTCTTGGGTATAATTTGTTCTTGACCTAGCTAATTTAATTTTTCTTCCAATATTTTTTCTTAAATATTTTTCATTACTATCCATATAGACGTTCCTCCTTCCTAATTTGTCAAAAGTATATCAAGTAGAAAAATAAATGAAAATGAACTGATAATTAGACTATGAAAATATACAGGAACAAAATATTCGTTATACTGAATGGTAAAAATTGAATCAAAATGTAGATAGATTATCTATACAATAAAAAAATTTAAAAAAAATTTTAAAAAACTATTGCAAAATATAGAAAGTTATATTAAAATTTAGATGAAGTGGAGAAAAGTGGTACAAAGTGGTGGAAAAAGGAAATGAGGTGGAAGACCATTGCTAATTGGCGAATATGAGCATTCTCTAGACGTTAAGGGCAGATTAATTATGCCAGTAAAGTTAAGACAAGACATGGGAGAGAAATTCATCGTAACAAAAGGGTTAGATGGATGTTTATTTGCTTTTTCACAAGAAGAATGGTTAAACTTTGAAACAAAACTAAAAGCATTACCTCTTTCAGATAAAAATGCCAGAAACTTTGTAAGATTTTTCTTATCAGGAGCAACAGAGTGTGAACTAGATAAACAAGGAAGATTTTTAATACCAAATAATTTAAGAACAGCAGCAAACTTAGAAAAAGAAGTTGTCATCATTGGTGTAGGGACAAGACTAGAAATTTGGGATAAAGCCATTTGGGAAAAATGTGATGAAGATATATCAGCAGATGAAATTGCAGAAAATATGGCAAATTTAGGTATATAACTTGAAAAAGTTTATATAAACACAAAAGATAAATTTACAAAAGATGAATTGAAAAATTACAAAAGATAAAAAATAAAAAACAAAAGATAAGTGTACAAAAGATAATTATACAAAAGCTTTAAAAAATACAAAAGATAAATTTTTTAAAGTACAAGAGAATATGATAGAAAACAAATGTTAAATTTACAAGAGAAAATTTAACAAAAGATTTGTGAAAAACAATTTGAAACCCAAAAGAAAAAACATAATATACAACGATAAAGACAACTGGTAGTTTCTAAAATTACCAGTTGTTTAAGCATAAGGACAAATCTCGCTTCGAGAGAAATTTTTTCTATTTTTCTAAATTAACGATATATAGTTAAGTTCTCGAAGAAGCGTAAAGATTTGTCAACGCGAAAAATTGCATGGCAATTTTTCTGTGTAATGATGTTTTTTTATTGAATAGGAAAAGTGGTTTTTCCTATTCAATAAAAAGTAAGAGGTGTAAAATTGAAATTTGAACATAAACCAGTCTTGCTTCAAGAATGCATAGAGGGCTTGCAAATAAAGCCGGATGGAATTTATGTAGATGGCACAATGGGAGGAGCAGGACATAGTATAGAAATTGTAAAAAGGTTGTCAGCTAAAGGAAAGCTAATAGGAATTGATAGAGATGAAGAAGCATTAAAAGCTTCAAAAGAAAGACTATCATCATATAAAAATGTAGAATACATCCATGATAACCATGATAACATAAAAGATATATTGCAAAAATTACATATTGAAAAAGTTGATGGTATTTTGTTAGATTTAGGCGTTTCTTCATATCAACTAGATGAAAGAAATAGAGGGTTTAGTTACTTAGGAGAAAATGAACTAGATATGAGAATGGATAAAACCCAGGAATTAACAGCAAAAAGAGTAGTAAATTATTATTCAGAAAAAGAATTAGCAAACTTAATTTATGAATATGGAGAAGAACGTTTTTCAAGACAAATTGCAAGAAATATATGTAATTATAGAAAAGAAAAAACAATTAATACAACAAAAGAATTAGTAGACATTATTGAAAAATCTATTCCAAAATCAAAACAAAATGATGGACATCCTGCAAAAAGAACATTCCAAGCAATTAGAATAGAAGTTAATAATGAAATTAAGCCATTATATAATACTGTAAAAGATTGTATTGACTGTTTAAAACCACAAGGAAGATTATGTATTATAACATTTCATTCATTAGAAGATAGAGCGGTCAAAAATGCTTACATAGAAGCAAAAGGAAAATGCACTTGTCCAAGTGATTTACCATATTGCGTATGTGGAGCAGAAACATTGGGAAAAATTATTACGAGAAAACCAATCATTGCAACAAAAGAAGAGCAAGAAGAAAATTCAAGAAGTAAAAGTGCAAAATTAAGAATTTTTGAAAGAATATAAACATAAGAGGAGGTGAAATAACTTATGGCAGCTAGATATCAATATGAGACAAGTCCAAGAAAGTTGGAACCAGATTACAGAAGAGAAAAAAAGAAACAAAACATAAAAGTTGTAAAAGATTTGCCAAAACAAGATGTAAAATTATCAAAAGAGCAAAAAATAAAACATAGAAAAGCTACTTTATTTGTGCTTGCCATATTTGCTGTGCTATTTACCATAAGTTATCGAAATACTCAAATAAATGAAAAATTTAATGAAGTACAAAATTTAAGAACAGAATTGTCTTCATTACAAAAGGAAAATGAACAATTACAAGTAACAATCGAAAATAGCTTAAATTTAAGCAATATAGAAAAACAAGCAAAAGAAAAATTAGGTATGCAAAAATTAACTAATAAACAAACAGTTTATGTTAGTTTACCTAAGAAAGATTATATAGAGTCTGCAACAGAGAAAATTGAAATTAGCGATACTAACGAAGAAAATTGGTTTGAAAAAATTGTAGACAGAATTTTTAATAGATAATTGTAAAAAAACAGTTATCTATTTTTGTATAGGCATAAAAACAAACACCTCTAATACATATTATTAGAGGTGTTTTTATGAATGAAATCAAACTAACTAGCAAGAAAAAAATGAGAAATATTTTATTTATATCCTTTTTAATTATCATATGCTTAATCGTAAGAATAGGATATATACAATTAATACAAGGAAAAGAATTATCAGAATTAGCATATGAACAGCAAACACTAGATAGAAAAATTAATCCTAAAAGAGGAACAATTTATGACGCAACAGGAACAAATATATTAGCTGTAAGTAGTACAGTAGAAACAGTAACTGTAAATCCAAGCAATATATCAAGTGAAGACAAAGAAAAAGTAGCAACAGCTTTGGCAAATATATTTGAACTTGACTATGAAACTGTATTAAAAAAAGTGAAAAAGAGAAGTTCTATTGAAACAATTGTAAGGAAAGTGGAAAAAGAAAAAACAGACGAGTTAAGAAAGTGGATAGAAGAGAATAATATTACAAGTGGTATTAATATTGATGAAGACACAAAAAGATATTATCCATATAACAATTTAGCCTCACAAATTATAGGATTTTGTGGAAGTGATAATCAAGGATTAGATGGAATAGAGGCAAAATATGAAGAAGAACTAAAAGGAGAACAGGGAGCTATCCAAAAACACACAGACGCGACAGGTGGAGAAATTGGCGAAGAAGGTGAAAATTATATACCAGCAGTTGATGGTAATGATTTAGTATTAACCATTGATTTAACGATACAATCAATTGTTGAAAAATATTTAGAAGAAGCCTGTATTGATAATGTTTGCACAGATGGTGGTAGTATTATCGTAATGAATCCACAAAATGGGGATATTCTAGCAATGGCGAATTATCCAAATTATAACTTAAATGAGCCATATGAACCATATACAGAAGAATTGAAGGCAACATGGGACTCTTTAGAACAGTCAGAGAAAACTACCTATTTACAAGCGGTTTGGAGAAATAAAGCCATTGCAGATACATATGAGCCAGGGTCAGTATTTAAGCTGATTACAGCTTCAGTGGCTTTAGAAGAAGGAATTACAGATACAGATAATGAGGGCGAATTTTCTTGTACTGGTGGAATTGAAGTTGCGGGCGTTAGAATAAGATGTTGGAGATATTATAGACCACATGGTTCAGAGAGTTTAAGGCAAGCTTTGATGAATTCATGCAATCCCGTATTTATTGGATTAGCGCAAAAGTTAGGTGTAGAAAAATATTATGAATATTTAGAAAAATTTGGATTACTAAAAACAACAGGAATTGATTTACCAGGAGAAGCAGGAAGTATTTTTTTAGCAAAGGAAAAAGCAGGTCCAGTAGAATTGGCAACTATCAGCTTTGGGCAAAGATTTGAAATTACACCAATACAGTTAGTATCAGCAGTATCAAGTATCGCAAATGGAGGAACTAGTATAAAACCAAGAGTTGTAAAGCAAATTATTGATAGTGAAACAAAAGAAGTGACAGACATTCCAGTAGAGAAAGGAGATACGGTTATCTCTAAAGAGACTTCTGAAAAAGTCTTAAGCATGATGGAAAGTGTTGTATCAGAAGGAACAGGAAAAAATGCAAAAGTTGCAGGATATAGAATAGGAGGAAAAACAGGAACATCTGAAGATGGTGTAAATACCAATAAATATGTGACCTCTTTTTGTGGTGTTGCACCAATTGATAATCCGCAGGTGGTTGTGTTAGTCACCTTATATAATCCAACTGGAGAGGGAGGACACCAAGGAGGTGGCGTAGCAGCACCAGTTGGAGGAAAGATTTTTAGTGAAATATTACCATATTTAGAAGTCAATAAAGAAGTTTTAGAAGAGGAAAGTGAAGATGTAGTTAGCCAAGTCCAAGTGCCAGATGTTATGGGAAAAAGTTTGGAGGAAGCTGAACAAATATTAAAGGAAAACAATTTAGAGATGTCTATTGATAATGAAGAAATTGACAAAGAAAATACCTATGTGAAAAATCAAATTCCAAGTAGCGGAATAACGGTAAATGAAGAAAGTAAAGTCATTGTTGAATATTAAATATTTATTATAATTCAGTGAACAAGTCGGTTTTGCCAGCTAAGCAATATATAATATAAAAAATGAGATGATTTTGCGTATCTAAATTTGAAGTTAGAAATAACCAATAAAACCATGAGGAATGTTCACGGTACTCACGTTAGTGAGGGTCTGAGTGAAAGAGGCTCATGGTTTTATTGTGTTAGTTCTTCGAAAATTTAGCTTATACAAAATCATGAATGACTTTATATTATATATTGCTTAGCTAGCAAAATCGACTTGACTTCTGAATAATTACAATATTTTTAACAAATCTGAAAAAAAACTATACAAAAAAGTATTTTAGTTATATAATATGAGGGATTAAATGCAATAATTTGCATATAATTTACTATTCATAATCGAAAGGATTGAAGAAAATGAAACTAAAAGAATTATTAGTAGGATTAGAAAACTTAAAAGTAAAAGGAGATTTAGATATTGAAATATCTGGAATTGAAAACAACTCAAAAAATGTAAAATCAGGATATGTATTTGTGGCTATCAAAGGATTTTCAACAGATGGTCATCAATATGTGGAAAACGCCATAGAAAATGGTGCAACAGCAATCATGATACAAGAAGGTTG
>CALXAE010000067.1 GCA_944386205.1 uncultured Clostridia bacterium | reverse complement strand
ATGTTCTTTCGGAATTATTTTGTCATATAATGATATGTGTTCTGATATTGTTATTTGTTTATATTTGTTTTCTAACATAAAAATCACTCCAACTCTAGCTTTATCAACAGTTTGATTTTATCATATTACTGTTTTAATTGCTAGTATTTGAGCGATTTTTTATTTTATGTGTTTACATAATTTGACTTTTTAAACATTTTAGCTTTGTACTAGGTCATGCTGAAAGCTAAAGCCGAAAATATTAAAAAGTAAATAAACTTGTTTTAAAAGTAAATATTTAGATATAAGTCTTAACGACTTTAGACGTTAAGAAGGAAATTTTTTCAAATTTAACAAAATACGTTTGAAAAAGAAAATAAATAGGCAGATAAATTGTCTATTTATTTTTTTGACAAAATTAGAAAAAAGATATAATATATATTTGAAATAAAAGGCAGTCTTATAAAATAAAAAAGAAAATAAAATGGGGAATTAAAAATATGGAACTAAAAAAAGAAAATAAAGCAAAAACAGAGAAAAAAGCAGTAGGAGAAGGAATAGAAGAATTATTAATCAGATTAAGAAACGAAAAAGGATGGTCACGTGTAGAACTAATGTCGCATTTATCAAATAAAACAATAAAAGAAAAAGACATTAGAAAGTGGGAACTTGGTTTAGAATATCCAGATTTAGATATGATTTATGAATTATCAGCAATTTATGAAGTGCCAAGTGAAAAATTTGTGCAAGCAAAAAATAATAGTTATGTAAAAGGATTAGGCTCTATTAATATGTTTTTAACAAAATGGATTTGCTATCTATTAGATGTTTCTATAAAAATAGGGTTTGTTTTATTAATTTTATTTTATGTCATTATGCTGTTTTTAGCCTTTGGAACGTTTGCGTTTATAGCAGCACAAGTAAAAAGATGAGACAGTTTTGGCTGGGTTGGTTTGTGTCCCAAAAGGAAACGTCCCCAAATGGACAAAAACTAACCTAACTCAGACTGCCTCAATTGAATAAAAATTGTTTAGTCCAAAAATTCAATTCCATTAGAAGAAATTTTAGAAACTCTTGCTAAAGAGTAAACATCTAATCCTAAATTCTCTAATTTTTTTCTTCCATCTTGGAAAGACTTTTCAATTACAATTCCAATACCTGCAACAGAAGAACAGGCCTCTTTTAAAATTCGGTATGCTCCCATGGCAGCTTGTCCATTTGCAAGAAAGTCATCAATAATTAGAATATTATCATTTTCAGACAAATATTTTTTTGAAGCCATTAAGATGTAATCGGTATTTTTAGTAAAAGAGTGGACTGGTGTTTGAATGGTTGTTTCTGTATCTAAAATTGCAGAAGCTTGCTTTTTGAAAATAACTAAAGGTACATCTAATTTTAGTGCTGTTGCATAAGCTGGTGCAATTCCAGAAGATTCAATTGTAACAACTTTTGTAATACTTTTGTTTTTAAAATAATTAGAAAAATCTTCTCCAATTAAATCCATTAATTTTGTATCTACTTGATGATTTAAAAAATTGTCAACTTTTAAAACATGTTCATTAATAACAATGCCATCTTTTTTTATTTTTTCTTTTAATAAATCCATACAAGATCAGCTCCTATTTATATATTTATGAAAACTATTATAACATAAAATGTCGAAAAATAGCAAGCTAAAAGAATTCATAAAATCTTTACAAAAATTCCTTGACAAATACAAAAAAAAGATATAAGATATGGCTGAAATTAAGAAATATTCCTAATTTTAAGAAGATGAAATATAAAAATGTATAAAAATTTATGGAATATGTGAAGATTGTAAATCAAAAATTAAAGAATAGGGAGGAATTAAGAATGGATTTAAAAGGAACAAAAACAGAGAAAAACTTAATGGAAGCTTTTGCAGGAGAATCACAAGCTAGAAATAAATATACATATTTTGCATCTAAAGCTAGAAAAGAAGGATATGAGCAAATAGCAGCTATATTTGAAGAAACAGCTCAAAACGAAAAAGAACATGCAAAAATGTGGTTCAAATTATTACAAGGTGGAGAAATTAAATCTACATTAGAAAACTTACAAGCAGCAGCTGATGGAGAAAATTATGAATGGACAGATATGTATGACAGAATGGCTAAAGAAGCTAAAGAAGAAGGATTTAACCATATTGCATACTTATTTGAAGAAGTAGGGAAAATTGAAAAAGAACATGAAGAAAGATATAAAAAATTAATCGAAAATGTTGAAGGTGGACTAGTATTTAGCCGTGACGGAGATAGAATTTGGAAATGTAGAAACTGTGGACATATTGTTATTGGAAAATCAGCTCCAGAAATTTGTCCAGTATGTAGCCATCCAAAAGCATTCTTTGAAATTAAAGCTGAAAATTATTAATAAAGAAAAGGCAAGAATGAAAGTTCTTGTCTTTTACACATATTTATAAAAAAAGAGAGGAAAATCGTATGTTATATAAAACATATTATCAATCGCCGGTAGGAAAACTGTTCATTGCAAGTAATGAAGAAAATTTAATTGGGTTATGTATAGAAGGACAGAAATATTATTTAGATAAAATTGAAAAAGAAGCAACTTTGAAAAATGATGTAGCAATCTTTGAGAAAACAAAAGACTGGTTAGACAGATATTTTAAAAAAGAAAGACCAGAAATATCAGAATTGGCATTAGCTCCAGAAGGAAATACATTTAGAAAATGTGTGTGGGATCTGCTATGTAAAATACCATATGGAGAAACAACAACATATGGAGAATTAGCAAAAGAAGTAGCTAAAAAATTAAATAAACCATCTATGTCTGCACAAGCAGTTGGAAATGCTGTTGGACATAATCCAATTTCTATTATTATACCTTGCCATAGAGTAATAGGAAAAAATGGTAGTTTAACTGGTTATGCAGGGGGAATTGAGAATAAAATAAAGTTATTGGAATTAGAATATACCAATTGAATAAAAAAATCTAGCTTGGCTAGATTTTTTTTGCTATAAAGATTTAATTTCTTCTTCAGATAAATTGGTGATCTTTTGAATAAGTTTTATGTCTAATCCTTCTGCTTTCATTTTTTTAGCAATTTCTTTTTTTTCTTCAGATTTTCCCTCGGCTCGCCCCTCAGCTAGACCCTCAGCTAGACCTTTAGCTCGTCCCTCAGCTCGCCCTTCGGCTAGGCCAGCAGCTAAACCTTTTCTTTTTGCTTCGTTCATTTCAGTATTATAGGTTAATCTACTTCTTTCTCTAATTTCGTATAATTCTCTTTCGTATTCGTCTGCACTCATTTCTGTTAGTTGATCTACTGCTTCTTTAATTTCTTCATTATCATTTTTACACTCTTCTATCATTTTTTGATCGCCCCCAATCACATATAACCATTTTTCTAGTAAATCTCCTACCTTTGGCTTTTTTTCTTAAACTTTGCTAATTCTATTATATAATATTTGCACATCTTTGTTAAATACTGAGCTTCTTCTTTATATCCCATATCTACATATCTTATTTCTTCTGTTTCTTCGTATTTTAGCATTGCTAAATTTAAGTATGAATTTCGTTTTATAATGGAATTCATTTATTGTTTCTTTTGGAATTTCTGGATTTTTTATTTCTATTTTGGTTCAATAAATTTTTTCCTTTCATTTTAACAGATTTTTTTTAGTTATACAATACTTAAATTTATAAAATAAATATAAGAATTTAAAATTGATATTATTTGATAAAAAATAAAAATAATGAAATAAAAATAGGGACATAATATGAAAAATAATAATTAAAAATGGAATAATATTTTGAATGGAAAGTTAAAAAATAGAATATAAAATATTTTTCTGCTAGCAAATTTCTACATTCATTTAAAATTTTGAATAAATATAATAAATGAGAAACGCAGAGAAAAAATTCTCATTAGTAGAAATTTGGCAGATTAATTTAAAATATATAGATATAATTTTTTGATAAATAAAATAATAAAAAACAACAAATATATAATTTAAGATAAAAAGTATAACCAAAAAACTTATGTTAACACTATATCATGAATAATTATGAAATGCAAGGTCTTATAAAAAATTTTGTAAAATATTTTTTGTTTCACAAAGTTTTTATATGAATAAATGCAAAAATGTCCAAAAAGAAACGTCCCCAATTGGATAAAAAAATGGAAAATTTTTATTAGTAAATTTGTAAATAATTAAAAGAAAATAGGAAAAAATAGATTTTAGTGGAGGTGAAAAAATGAATAAAACAATAAAATTCATTCTATTTTTAGTAGCAATATTTGCTATTTCGTTAATCGTACCAAATTTCAGTAAAGCAGCAACAACTGTAACTGATGAAAGTTCTTTACTTAGTGCGATATCTAGTGTAAGTGATGGAGAAACCATAACTTTACAAAATAATATAACTGTAACGGCACCAATCGTTATCCAAAAAGAAATCATTATTGATGGTAATGGATACACAATAACAGGTTCTAGTGATTGGACATCAACATCAGGAAACCAAACAATGTTTACAGCACAATTTTCTGCTGGTAAATTGACTTTAAAAAATGTTAATTTACAAAATGGACCAAAATATGGTGTGCAATCTTATGATGGTGCAACTGTTATATTAAATAATGTTTCTATTACAGGATTCAAATATGGTGGTGTTCTTGCCAATGGTGGTAATGTAGAAATTATCGATTTACATTTGGGATATAATGGAACAACTGCCAATAATGGTATTGAAATTGCAAAAGGAGCAGCTGCAACAAATAATCCAACATTAACCATGAATGGTGTTTTAACATCAGATACAACAGAAAATGTTGTAAGAGTGGCTGAAAATGATAGTTTAACTGAGTTTACAATTACAAATACACCAAATACAACTAACAAGGTAGTTTTAACAGATAATAGTATTGTCTTAACAGATGAAAATAATAATGTTGTTGCAGAATCATCTGTACCAGATAAAGTAACAGGTAATGCAGATGAACAAAAAGTTATTGTAACAGTTATTGCTAATGAGCAAGAAATTCGTTTCACAGCAAATGAAGGAACAATGATAACAGCAGATTTAGTATCATCACATATTGTATTAGAAGATAATGAAAAAATAGACGGATATTATACAAGTGCAGATTATACAACAGAATTTAATTTTAATGAAGCTTTAAATGCAGATACAACTATTTATGCAAAAATTTCTACAGTAGAAGCAATTGTACCAGAAGAACCAGTGCAAGAGCCAGAACCAGAAGTAAAAGACGAAACACCAAAAACAGGTGTGGAAAACTATTTAGGATTAGCAGTACTAACAATTATATTAGCGTTAACTATTATAGTTGGTATGAAAAGTAAAGAACAAAATTAACGTGATTAAAATTTTTTTGTATAACACAATGAAAGGATAGGCAAAACGTCTATCCTTATATATTTATATATTAGGAAAGTCATTCGGACTTCCTATTATATAAAATTAAGATAAAAAGAACAATATTTAAAGTCATATTATTTTGATAAAGGAAGATAAGATTATGAAAAATGATACAAAAGTAAACCATAAAAAAATATATAAGCTAATTTATTTTTTGCTGACAGTACTCATCATATTATCAAGTATTTATGTTATCAATTTTTTCTCACTAAAGCAAGAAGCCAAAGAACAAAGTAATTTATTAAATGCAATTAGTATATATCAAAATGAAACAAAAAATGAAGAAACACAAAATATATCATCAGAAGAAAAAGAAACAATTGAAGAAGTAGCGGAAGAAAATACACGGAGCAACTTCAGAAGAGAGTGTAGATTTGCAAAATCAGAAAACAGAAAGAATGTTGCAAGTAAGGGAATTACAAGAACAAAATGCAGACATTGTAGGTTGGTTAGAAATTGAA
Source organism: uncultured Clostridia bacterium (assembly GCA_944386205.1). Taxonomy (GTDB): domain Bacteria; phylum Bacillota; class Clostridia; order TANB77; family CAG-508; genus CAG-269. The sequence goes on along the minus strand of CALXAE010000067.1, from coordinate 1,633 downwards.
AATACCAGTATTAATTATCCTGTATTGCAAGGAACAGACAATAGTTATTATATGACACATAATTACAAAAAGGAAAAATCAAAAAATGGCTCCATTTTCTTAAATGCAGATTATGATTGGAATATACCGAGTAATAATTTGCTCATATATGGTCATAACTTAGGCAATGGAATGATGTTTCAAGAATTATTAAAATATGAAAAGAAAAGCTATTATCAGGAACATCCAACAATTCGTTTTACGACAGCAAACGAAGATTCAGAATATGAAATTATTTCAGCCTTTAAATCAAGGGTATATTATAAATCAGAAAAAAATGTATTTCGATATTATTTTTTCATTAATAGCGAATCAGAAGAAGAATATAATGCATTTGTAAAAAATGCAAAAAATGCTTCTTTGTATTCAATTGACGCAACAGCAAGCTATGGAGACCAGCTAATTACTTTATCTACTTGTTCGTATCATGTGGAAGATGGAAGATTTGCAGTTGTAGGAAGGAAAAAGTGAAATGTTCCTAAGCTTGATTTCGATTATTATCTATGATAGAATGCGTATAGTGTTAAGAAGATAAAAATTATAAAATAGCAAAATAGTAAAGGAGGCAGTATATGAAAGGAATTGGAATAGGTGTAAGCGACTTTAAATCTATTATAATAAGAGATAATTATTATATAGACAAAACAATGTATATAAAAGATATAATAGATAATCAATCAAGTGTTATATTAGTAACAAGACCAAGAAGATTTGGAAAAACCCTAAATATGAGTATGTTAAAATACTATTTTGATTGTAGACAAAAAGATAACGAAGAATTATTTAAAGGTCTGAAAATAATGAAACAAGATGAAAGATATACTTCAAAATTAGGAGCATATCCAGTTATTTATGTAACATTAAAAGACGCAGCATTAATGAACTATGAAATGATGATAATGCAGTTAAAAACGATTATGATGGAAGTATATTATGAAAATCGATACGTTTTAGATGGAGAAATGTCAGAAGGTGAAAAAAATATATTTAATCGAATACTAGCTGCTAATGCAACAGATGTAGATTTGATGAATGGACTAAAAATGTTGTCTAGAATTATGTATCGATATCATAATAAAACAGTTATTTTATTAATTGATGAATATGATGTGCCTTTACAAAATGCTTATGTAGAAGGATATTATGATGAGGCAGTTAAATTTTTTAAAACTTTTTATGGAACAACATTTAAAGACAATCCATATTTAGAGAAAACAGTTTTGACAGGTGTTAGTAGAGTAGCCAAAGAAAGCATATTTAGTGGAGCAAATAATTTTAAAGTTTTTACTGTATTAGATAATGAATTTGCAGATGATTTTGGAATTACAGAACAAGAAATGGATAAAATTATACAAGATTTTGATGTACAAGATGAAAAAGAAGAAATCAAAAAATGGTATGATGGGTATACAATCGGAAATGTAGAAGGAATCTATAATCCATGGAGTATATTAAATTATTTAACTGATAAAAAATTAATGCCATATTGGGTAAATACAAGTTCAAATGATTTAATAAAATTAGTATTAAAAAATTCAAGTACGATAAAAGAAAAAATAGAGAAATTATTAAAAGATGAAGAAATAGAAGTACC